>NZ_JCBANG010000011.1:0-106522 GCF_059760905.1 Achromobacter sp. 1011811831 | reverse complement strand
GAGGATGCAGGTGCCAAAGCGCCACGGGTTGCAGAGATTCTTCAGCGCCAGCTACCTCCGCAAGACTTCTGCCCTTGAGTGCGGCAAGGTCTGCTTCTAAATACGGCAGGCCCAGGCTAGGCTGCCAGAAACTCGCTGATCCGTTCCACTGCCTGCCGCAAGGGCGGCAGGAAGTCCTCGCTCAGCCGCCGCATGGGCACGCGATCCGCCAGCACGCTGACGTTCACCGCGCGCCTCCACTCTCTTCATGGTAATGCCGGCCAAAACGAACAAGAAATGTGTAGATGCCGACGCGCTTCTAGCTCTGTGGCCGCCCCAGCGTCTCGAAAAACAGTATCGACTACAGCGCTCGGCTGGTCGCTCTTTGTCCGCCAGCGGCCGTCCCGTCGATTGCGCGAATTCCTGCACCTGGCATGGACGCTCTGGAGAAGAGTGTGTCAGCTCGGCAACGCGCAAAGAATCTAGTTCGCGAGCTCAGGGGCACTGCTACTTGCGCTCGTCTGTATCCGTTTGATCGAGGTGCCCGCTATCGTCGAGACGGGGCAGGAGGCCGGCACCGCCTGAACTCCAAATGATATCCATCCGCCAACACTTCCTCGCCACGCCGCCTTCGACACTCAGGCATGCACTTGTCGCGAAAATCCAAGCTCACTGGCCACCGTTCGTGACAGGACATGCACTGGTCATGCTTTCCGCGCCAACGCCAGGCAAGCCAACCCGATTCCCGATGGTCCGAGCTCGCATGGCAAGGTATGTTGGCCAGAAGTGCCGAGCGCCTAGTCCAAATGCCCGAGATCGATACGAGATGGCCTGGAAACCCGCGCCAATCCTCATTGTGCATAAATAACAACGCCCGTGGATGGGGGGTGTTTGTGCGGTAAGATTGACCGAAATCTATTCGTTGGAGCGTTATCGTGAGTGATACCCAGACCCCCGGGCCCGGTACGAAACTGGACCTGCGCACGCTGACCTACGTGGCCTATGGCCTGTATGCGCTCGGCTTTCTCAGCAGCGGTTTTCTGGGCATTGCCACGCTGGCGTCTGTCGTGCTGATGTATCTGAAGCGCGCCGACGTGGCTGGCACGGTCTACGCCGCGCACTTCGACTGGTTGCTGCGCACGTTCTGGTGGGCGTTGCTGTGGATGGCGATCAGTGCCCTGGCTGTGTATATCTTCATCGGCTGGATAGGCCTTGCCGCGACGGTGGTCTGGGTCTTGTACCGCCTGATCAAGGGCCTGCTGGCGCTGCTGGAGGGCAACGCGCCGACGCATTACGCCTGATGCGGATTTGAGCCCATCACATCAAGGCCGGCTATTGCCGGCCTTGTCATTCGCGCGACGCATGCAGAGCGCAGCGGCCCAGCATGAGCACTGCCTTGCCAGTCGCGGCGTTCCATCGCATGGCGAGGTCTAGCGCCTCTGACGCTGTGCGGGCAAGCATGTCTGCACATGGCAGTCTGCGTCCATCAGGAGTCTCAGCTCGGGGACGATGGCACCACGCGACCGTCGTGGCATCGCTGATCCAAGCACCGCGCCGCATGCTCGGCATCCACATCGCAAATCTTGAGAGCCACGCGGAGAGTCAATATCGACGTGGGTTTCGAGGCAGTGACGGCTCACCACGCAATCGGCAATGCCACGGATTCCATCAGTGCTAAACGCGAGAGGTGCTGGCTTGCTTGATTGCCCGTGGGGCTGGGATGCTGCCTGGCGATGAACCCGCCGGCGCTGTGTGAGCGATGCGCCCGGACCAAAGCCTGGGCGTCGCAATGGCAAGAGGCAGGGACGTACGCCGTACGCCCTTAGCCTGCTTACTTCAGATGTGCGTTGACCAGCTTGGTCAGTTCGAACATCGTGACCTGATCCTTGCCGAAGATCGGGCGCAGCTTGGCATCGGCGTTGATGTTGCGCTTGTTGCTGGCATCTTGCAGGTTGTGCTTCTTGATGTATTCCCAGATCTTCTTGGTGACCTCGGTACGCGGCACGGCTTCCGAACCGATGACGGCAGCCAGTTCGGCGCTCGGGGTCAGGGGCTTCATGAATGCAGCGTTCGGCTTGCGCGCGGTCGCGGGTTTGGAGGTTGTGGCCATAATGCGGCGCTCCTTCTCTGGCTGTTGGAAAAATTGTCCTGCGGCCGGAGCATAACGTGTCTCTCCCGTAAAGACAAAGCCATTTATCCTCTGTAGCAACTAAAATATACAGACTGGTCCCTCCTACCACATCATTGTGTAACCTCCTATGTACGCAAGGTCTCCCCTGGAATCAATTCGGCTGTTTCATGACGAATTGACAGCGCTGCGGCGCGATTTGCACGCCCATCCCGAGCTGGGATTCGAGGAGGTGCGCACCTCGGGCATCGTGGCCGGCTCGCTGGAAGCGTTGGGCATCGAAGTGCATCGGGGCATAGGCAAGACCGGCGTGGTCGGCGTGATTCGCGGCAAGCGTTGCGATAGTGGACGCATGATCGGCTTGCGCGCCGACATGGATGCCTTGCCAATGACTGAAGACAACGAGTTCGGCCACAAGTCCACCAAGCCGGGCCTGATGCACGGTTGCGGCCATGACGGACACACGGCGATCCTGATCGGTGCGGCGAAGTATCTGGCGCAGACGCGCAACTTCGACGGCACCGCCGTGCTGATCTTCCAACCCGCGGAAGAAGGCCGCGGCGGCGCGCGCGCCATGCTGGAAGACGGCTTGTTCGACACCTTTCCGTGCGATGCCATCTATGCCCTGCATAACTGGCCTGGCCTGAAACCGGGCACCGTGGGCATCAATCCCGGTCCGATGATGGCGGCCGCAGATCGCTTCGAGATCCAGATCACGGGGCGTGGCGGCCACGGCGCCCATCCCTATCAGACCATCGATCCGGTGACCATCGCGGGGCAGATCATCACCGCCTTGCAGACGATCGTGTCGCGCAATGTGAATCCATTGGATTCGGCCGTTGTTTCCATCGGCTCCATGCAGGCCGGCCATCCCGGCGCCATGAGCGTGATTCCGCGCGAGGCGAAGCTGGTCGGCACGGTCCGCACCTTCCGCAAATCAGTGCAGGAGATGGTCGAGACGCGCATGCGCGAATTGGTGACCGCGATCGCGGGCGCCTTCGGCGGCAGCGCCGAGCTCATCTACGAACGCATCTATCCGGCGACCTTGAACACCCCGCAGCACGCCAACCTCGTCGCCGATATCGCGACCGAGATGATCGGCAAGGAAAACGTGGTTCGCGACCTGACGCCTTCCATGGGTTCGGAAGACTTCTCCTTCATGTTGCAGACCAAGCCCGGCGCGTATTTCCGGCTGGGGCAGGGCGGAGCGGATTCCGGCTGCGTGCTGCACAACTCCCATTTTGATTTCAACGATGCCGTCATTCCCTTGGGCAGCGCGATGTTCTGCGCGCTGGCCGAGCGGGGTATGCCCCTGGCGGATTAAGCAAGAAGCGACCCATGTCTACTGCGCAAATCAAGCAACTCACCATCACCCGCCCCGACGACTGGCATCTGCACTTGCGCGACGGCGCGGCGCTGGAAGCCGTGGTCGCCGATACGGCGCGGCAGTTCGCGCGCGCCATCATCATGCCGAACCTCAAGCCGCCGGTGACCACGACCGAGCAGGCAATCGCCTATCACGGCCGTATCCTGGAGGCCCTGGCCAAGGCGGGCGGCAATGCCGACGCCTTCACGCCGCTGATGACGCTGTACCTGACCGACAACACGTCGGGCGAGGAGATCTTCCGCGCGCATGAATCCGGCCAGGTCTATGCGGTGAAGCTGTATCCCGCTGGCGCCACCACCAACTCCGACGCGGGCGTCACCGATCTGCTGGGCAAGTGCGCGAAGGCGCTGGAAGCGCTGGAAAAATGTGGCATGCCTTTGCTGGTGCATGGCGAAGTCACGGACCCGGCCATCGATGTGTTCGACCGCGAGGCGGTGTTCGTCGAGCGCGTGATGAAGCCATTGCGCCGCGCCTTCCCCGCCTTGAAGGTCGTGTTCGAGCACATCACGACCAAGGAAGGCGCCGAGTACGTGCGCGACGCCGAAGGGCCGATCGCCGCCACCATCACGCCGCAGCATCTGCTGTACAACCGCAATGCGATCTTCCAGGGCGGCGTGCGCCCGCATTGGTACTGTCTGCCCATCCTCAAGCGCGAGACGCATCGCCAGGCCTTGGTCGCGGCCGCCACCAGCGGCAGTCCGCGCTTCTTCCTGGGCACGGACAGCGCGCCGCATGCGCGTGGCCTGAAGGAGCATGCTTGTGGTTGCGCCGGTTGCTACACCGCCCTGCATGCGATGGAACTCTACGCAACGGCCTTTGACGCGGCGGGCGCGCTGGATAAGCTGGAAGGCTTCGCCAGCTTCCATGGCCCTGACTTTTACGGGCTGCCGCGCAATACCGGCAAGCTGACGTTGGTTCGCGAAACCTATCAGGTGCCGGACGAACTGCCTTTCGGCAATACTGCCCTGGTGCCGCTGGCCGCGGGCGAAGCATTGGCCTGGCGCGCCCAGGTCTGAGCATCGGGCCGGGACGGCCGGCCGAAATGATCCGTGCAGAAAAAAGCCCTGCTTATATATAAGCAGGGCTTTTTCATGCTCCGAGCGGCGCTCAGAGCGCGCTTTCTCGGCGCGCTTCCAGCAGCTCCCAGCGGGCGAATTTCTCTTCCAGTTCGCTCTCCAGCTTGGCCAGTTCGCCGTTGATCCGCTCCACTTCCGCCGGCGCGTCCCGGTAAAGGCTGCCGTCGGCCAGCTTGCCGGCCAGCTCGGCCTGCTGCGCCTCGAGCGCGGCGATGGCGTCGGGCAGGCCTTCCAGCTCGCGCAGTTCCCAGGAGTTCATCTTCGCGGCGCGCGCCGGCTTCGGCTTGGCGGCCTTGGCGCGCGCGGCGGCTTCGTCGAGCGCCGGCTTGGATGCCTTGTCCGCATCGGCGGCCAGCGAGGCGGGCGCCGGGCGTTGTATCAGCCATTCGTCGTAGCCGCCCACATAATCGCGCCAGCGGCCATCGCCTTCCGAAGCGATGGTCTGCGTGACCACGTTGTTCAGGAAGGCGCGGTCGTGGCTGACCAGCAGCACGGTGCCGGAGTATTCCTGCAGCAGCTCTTCCAGCAGTTCCAGCGTTTCGATATCCAGGTCGTTGGTGGGTTCGTCCAGCACCAGCACGTTGGCGGGGCGTGCGAACAGCCGCGCCAGCAGCAGGCGCGCGCGTTCGCCGCCCGACAGGCTGCGCACCGGCGATCCGGCGCGCGCCGGTGAGAACAGGAAGTCGCCCAGGTAGCTCATGACATGCTTGCGCGTTCCGCCGATCTCCACCCACTCGCTGCCCGGGCTGATGATGTCCACCAGCGTCGCGTTCTCGTCGAGCTGGGCGCGCATCTGGTCGAAATAGGCGACCTCAACGTTGGTGCCCATGCGGGTATTGCCGCTGTCGGGCGTCATTTCGCCCAGGATCAGCTTCAGCAGCGTGGTCTTGCCGGCGCCGTTGGGGCCGATGATGCCGATGCGGTCGCCACGCAGGATGGTGGTCGAGTAGTCATCCACCACGGTCTTGTCGCCGAAATGCTTGCCGACGTGTTCGAGTTCGGCGACGAGTTTGCCGGAGCGTTGCCCTTCTGCCAGCGCGAGCGACACGTTGCCCACGCGCTCGCGGCGCTCGGCGCGCTCGACGCGCAGGCGCTCGAGCCGACGCACGCGGCCTTCGTTGCGGGTGCGGCGGGCTTCCACGCCCTTGCGGATCCACACTTCCTCCTGGGCCAGCAGCTTGTCGAAGCGAGCCTGTTCGAGGCGCTCGGATTCCAGCCATTGGGCCTTGCGCTCCTGCCATTGCGAGAAATTGCCTGGAAAGCTGAGCAGGCGCCCGCGGTCCAGTTCGACGATGCGGGTCGCCACGGCGTCCAGGAAGCGGCGGTCGTGCGTGATGATGACGGCCGCGCCTTTCCAGTTGCGCAGCATGTCTTCCAGCCAGGCGATGCCGTCGAAGTCCAGGTGGTTGGTGGGCTCGTCCAGTAGCAGCAGATCCGGCTCGTCGACCAGGGCGCGGGCCAGGGCCACGCGCTTGCGCGTGCCGCCCGACAGGCCGGCGATCTGCGCGTCCGCGGGCAGGCCGAGCTTTTCCAGCACGGCGCGCACGCGCGACGGGCGCTGCCAGTCTTCATGGTCGCCTTCCGTGTTGCAGACCACGTCGAACACGGTGGCGTTCTCGTCGAGCTCGGGCTCCTGCTCGACGGTGGTCACGCGCAGGCCCGAGCTGCGGGCGATGTCGCCATCGTCGGGCAGGGTCCGGCCGTCGAGCAGCCTGAGCAGCGAGGACTTGCCGGCGCCGTTGCGGCCGATCAGGCCGATGCGTTCACCGGCCTGGATGGAGAAGTCGGCATGGTCCAGCAGCGGGTGATGGCCATAGGCCAGCTGGATGTCTGTCAGGGTGATGAGGGTTGCGAGGGCCATGTAAGAATCGTGTCTGCGGCGTCAATGCGGGAGTCAGCGCGTATTGTCGCAGGAAGCCTGGGCCCGTGCCTCAGGGGGACGGAGCCGCGGGGTGTACTAGAATACGCAGCGCAAGGCGGGCTGGGCGATCGCGGTGGATGCGAATCCATCGAGGAAGGTCCGGACTCCACAGGGCAGGGTAGCGGCTAACGGCCGTCCGGTGTCGTCTTCGGGCGATGTCGAGGAATAGGGCCACAGAGACGAGTCTGCGGGGCGGGCGCGGCGACGCGCACAGGTACGGCCATCTCCGTATCGCGCCGTCCGGTAACGGGCGGCGGCATCGCAGGGTGAAACGCGGCAACCTCTACCCGGAGCAACATCAAATAGGCATGCGTGCGGTCTTCGGACCGCGAAGGGCGGCTCCGTCCAAGCATGCGGGTAGATGGCTACAGCGGCTCAGCAATGAGCCGCGCAGAGGAATGATCGTCCGCCGGGGCAACCCGGTGTACAGAATCCGGCCTACAGGCCCGTCTTGCATTGATATTTTCGCGGCGCGGCCCCGTGCGGGCGTGGGCGCCGATAGCGGGTCTTGGCGCCGTGCCGTGCCGCGGGGCCTTGGGCGGCCGGCCGATGCCGATGGTGGATCACGGCGTCGGCGAACCTGGGGCGGCAAATTTCTGAAGGCCGCAAGCCCTGCGCGGCGTTCGAAGCCCGCGCCGCCGGGGGCGGGAGCGCTATCCAAAACAATGCAAAGCCATTGTTAGCCGCCACTTTTCAAGAAGGACTTTTAGATAGTGACGCAACCTCCTGATTTATTGGGAGGTTTTCTTTTTTTATGTTTTACAAGTTGCTCTAAGTCCTTGTTGTGATTGAAAAAATTGCAACCGTGCGCTTGACCCGGTTTGCCCCATACCGTAGAGTGGGAAATAGTAGGAAATTGTGCAATTAAGTGGGGTAAAAGTGGTGTTTCAGGGAAGCAGCGCGCTCACGCTGGATGCCAAGGGACGGATCTCGATTCCGACCCGGCACCGTGACGCGCTCGTGTCGCAGGCCGATGGCCGGCTGACCCTGACTCGCCATCCCGACGGCTGCCTGCTGGTGTACCCGCGTCCCGAGTGGGAAAAGAAGCGCGAGCAGATTGCCGCCTTTCCCATGTCGGCCCGCGCGCTGCAGCGGCTGTTGCTGGGCAACGCTCAGGATGTGGAATTGGACGGCTCCGGCCGGGTCCTGATCGCTCCTGAACTGCGCAACGCTTCCGGTATGACGCGCGATGTGATGCTGCTCGGTCTGGGCGCGCACTTCGAGCTGTGGGACGCCGCTACCCTGGCCAGCCGCGAGGCCGAGGACCTGGCCAAGGGTATGCCGGATGTGTTGAACCAGTTTTCGTTCTGAAACAGCTATGGAATTCGAACATCGGCCCGTCTTGCTGGAGCCGACGGTGGACGCGCTTTTGCTGGCCGATTTCGGCGGCAAGGGTGCGTCACGGTCGCATCCGCAGTCCGGGCCGGATGCCGCCTTGCGGGCGGAACGCGGCGTCTTCGTGGACGGCACGTTCGGCCGTGGCGGTCACAGCCGCGAACTGCTGAGCCGCCTGGGCCCGCAGGCGCGGCTGGTGGTGTTCGACAAGGATCCCCAGGCGATCGCCGTGGCCACCGCGCTGGCAGCGGAGGATTCCAGGGTGCAAGTGGTGCATGGCGGCTTTGCCACCATGGCCGAAGAATTGCAGCAGCGCGGCATCGACAAGGTCGATGGCGTGATGCTGGATCTGGGCGTTTCCTCGCCTCAGATCGACGATGCCGAGCGTGGTTTCTCTTTCATGAGGGACGGCCCGCTCGACATGCGGATGGACACCACCCGTGGTCCCACGGTGGCGGATTGGCTGGCGCAAGCCAGTGTGGATGAGATGCGGGAGGTCATAGCGGATTATGGCGAAGAACGGTTTGCTTTTCAGGTTGCAAAGGCGATTGCTGCTCGCCGCGCAACAAGGCCGCTGCGCACCACGCTCGAACTTGCCGAGTGCGTCGCCAGCGCCGTCCGCACGCGCGAAAAGGGGCAGCATCCGGCCACACGCACCTTTCAAGCTCTACGGATTTACATCAATCGGGAACTCGAAGAGCTCGCTCGCACCCTCGCGTCAGCTCTAGATCTGCTCGCCCCGGGGGGGAGGTTGGCGGTGATCAGCTTTCATTCGCTCGAAGACCGCATGGTCAAGCAATGCATCGTGGCGGCGGCCAAGCCGGCCGCCGCGTATGCACGCCTGCCCCTGCGCGAAAGCGAGATGCCCCAGCCCGTGTTGTATTCCCTTGGCCGCGTCCAGGCCGAGGACGATGAAGTGGCGGTCAATGCCCGCGCCCGCTCCGCAGTATTGCGCGCGGCCGAGCGCAGCGCCACGCCGTTGCCGGCCGAAGGCGGCGCCGCCTTCGTGCATACGGGTTCTTTGCCCGGCAGCGACCTCGCCGTCCCGCGCAAGGGCGGAAAGGGAGGGCGCCGCTGATGGGCCGCGTCAACCTGATCATTGCCGCGTTGCTGATGCTGTCGGCCATTTCACTGGTCACCAGCCGATATCAGTCGCGCCAGCTCTTCGTCGAGCTGGGCAGGGATCAGGCGCAGGAGCGCGACCTCGAAGTCGGCTGGCGGCGGTTGCAGCTGGAGCGTGCCGAACTGGCGCGCAACGCGCGCGTGGATGCCATTGCGCGCGATAGTCTCAAGATGATTTCCATCGTGCCGGACCGCACGCTGTACCTGAATCAGGCGCCGGCCACTGGAGGCGCTCAATGAAGCGTGTCCCTTTCTTCGACAACCCCGTGCTGCGCGGCCAGCTGCCGACGTGGCGCGCCCGTCTGGTGCTGATCCTGCTGTTTGGCGGTTTCACCGTGCTGGCCGGTCGCGCGCTGTTCCTGCAGGGGCTGTCGACCGAATTCCTGCAGCAGCAGGGCGAGCGTCGCTACGAGCGCACGCTGACGCTGTCCGCCACGCGCGGCAAGATCATGGACCGCAATGGCGCGGTGCTGGCCTCGAGCGTGCCGGCGCGCGCTATCTGGGCCATTCCGGAAGACGTGAAGCAGTCCACGCCGGCCCAGCTCGACGCGCTGGCCAAGCTGCTCGAAATGCCGGCGGCTGATCTGCGGCACCGGGTCGACGAGGACAAGAACTTCGTCTACCTCAAGCGCCAGGTCTCGATGGAAGCGGCCGACAAGATCAAGCAGCTCGGCTTGCCGGGCGTGCACCAGCAGCCTGAAACGCGCCGCTACTATCCGGACGGCGATGTGATGGCGCACGTGGTCGGGTTCAACAGCGTCGAGGACCAGGGCCAGGAAGGCGTCGAGCTGACCTTCAACCAGCAGCTGTCGGGCCGGCCCGGCAGCCGCCGCGTCATCAAGGACCGCCTGGGTCGCGTCATCGAGGACGTGCAGGCCGTCACCCTGCCGGTCGATGGCCGCGACCTGCGCCTGTCCATCGACACTCGTCTGCAATACCTGGTGTTCAAGGAACTGAAGGACGCCATGGACAAGCACCAGGCCAAGGGCGCGACCGCCGTGGTCCTGGACGTGCATACCGGAGAAATCCTGGCGCTGGCCAACGTGCCGACCTTCGATCCGAACAAGCGCGAGTCCTTCCAGGGCGCCAAGCTGCGCAACCAGGCCATTACCGACACGTTCGAGCCCGGTTCCATCATGAAGCCGTTCACCGCCGCGCTGGCGCTGGACCTGGGTCGGATCACGCCCAATACGATGTTCGAGACCGGCAACGGCCGTTTTGTCTATCAGGGCAGCACCATCAGCGACGTCAGCCGCAACGGCACGCTGGACGTGGCCGGCGTGTTGCGCAGGTCCAGCAACATCGGCATGACCCTGATCTCCGAGAAGCTCGAGTCCCGCGAGATGTGGAACCGCTTCACGGAGCTGGGCCTGGGGCAGGCCCCTCAGGTCGGCTTTCCCGGCGCGGCGCCCGGACGCCTGCGCCCCTGGGAGCGCTGGCGCCTGATCGAAAAGGCCACCATGGCCTATGGCTACGGCCTGTCCGTGTCGCTGCTGCAGGTGGCGCGCGCCTATACCGTGTTCGCCCGCAACGGCGACATGGTGTCGATGACGCTGGTCAAGCGCGACAGCGATCCCACCAGCGTGCGCATCTACACGCCCAAGACCACCGCGCTGGTGCGCGGCATGCTGGAAGCCGCCGCCGGCCCCGAAGGCACCAAGGCCGCGCAAGTGCGTGGCTACCGCGTGGCCGGCAAGAGCGGCACGGCACGCAAGATCGTCGACGGCAAGTACAGCATGCAGCGCTACCGCAGCTCGTATGTCGGTTTCGCGCCGGTGTCCGATCCCAAGATCGTCGTGGCCGTGTCCATCGACGAGCCGACGGTCGGAGGCTATTACGGCGGCGCCATCGCCGCGCCTGTGTTCTCCCGCATCGTCGGCGGGAGTCTGCAGCTTATGGGGGTGCGTCCCGACGCACCCTTCGAATCCACGATTGTTGCTGGTTTGAAGGAGCCAGGCAGATGAACGCCAAAGGCTTCCAGTCAAATTCCCAAGCCGCCACGGTTGAGCAGACCGTGGCGTGGTTGCATGAGCGCGTGTCTTTGACCGCGCATCTCAAGCTGGACTCGCGCGAGATCGAGCCGGGCGATGTGTTCGTCGCCTGCGCCGGCTTGTCCAGCGACGGGCGTCTCTATATAGAAAGGGCCGTGGCGCAAGGCGCCCGCGCGGTACTGTGCGAAGCGCCCGTGGAAGATGCGATGCTGGCCCAGGCCGGCGAGGTTCCGTTGCTGCAGGTCAGCGGCTTGCGCGGCCTGCTGGGCGGGCTGGGCGATACCTGGTACGGCCGTCCGTCGTCCGAGCTGGCCGTGGTCGCCGTCACCGGCACCAACGGAAAGACCTCTTCGGTCCAATGGATCGCGCACGCGCTGAGCCGCAATAACAAGGCCTGCGGCACCATCGGCACGCTGGGGGCGGTGTTGCCCGACGGCCAGACGCTGGGCGGCAGCCTGACCACGCCCGACGTGCTGACTGTGCATCGCCTGCTGGCCGCCATGCGCGACGCCGGCGCCAAGTCCGTTGCGATGGAAGCGTCGTCCATCGGTATCGAGCAGGGCCGCATGGACGGCGTGCGCGTCGCGCTGGCTGCCTTTACCAATCTGACTCGCGATCATCTCGATTACCACGGCACCATGGAACGCTACGAGGCCGCCAAGGCCCGCCTGTTCCATTGGCCCGAGCTGGGCGGCGCCGTAATCAATGCCGACGACGAGGCCGGCCGACGCCTGCTGGCCACGTTACCGCAGGAACTGGCCGCCACCGGCTACAGCCTGAGCGATGACGCTGCCGTGCCCGCGACGATGCGCGCGCGCGACCTGCAGGCGACCGCCCAGGGACAGATATTCACGCTGGTCTCGCCGCATGGCGAGGCGCAGATCGTCACGCGCCTGCTGGGCGCGCACAACGTTTCCAATCTTCTGCTGGTCGCCGGCGTGCTCTATCGCCTGGGCCTGCCGTTCGCGCAGATCGCGCGCGAACTGGCCGCCACCGATCCGGTCGATGGGCGGCTGCAGACCGTGGAGCCCCTGGCCGTTCAGGCCGCGGGCGCCCGTGGCCCGCTGGTGGTGGTGGACTATGCCCACACGCCCGACGCGCTGGCGCGCGCGCTCGCCGCGCTGCGGCCGGTGGCGAACGCCCGCTCGGGCCGGTTGGTCTGCCTGTTCGGCTGCGGCGGCGATCGCGATCCGGGCAAGCGTCCGGTCATGGGTGGCATCGCGGCGGAACTGGCCGACAGCGTGGTGGTGTCCAGCGACAATCCGCGCCACGAAGTGCCCGAGGACATCGTCCGGCAGATCATGGCCGGCGTGCCCGCTTCGGCGGATGCCGTGGAGCAGGTCGACCGCGCCCGCGCCATCATGCAAACCGTCTGGGCCTGCGCGCCGGAAGACGTGCTGCTGCTGGCTGGCAAGGGCCATGAAACCTATCAGGACATCGGCGGCGAGAAACTGCCGTTCGACGACCGCGAATGGGCGCGCCTGGCGCTGCTGTTGCCGCAGGTCGCGACGGTTTCCACCGATACCCGCCGCATCGGCGCCGGCGAACTCTTCGTGGCCCTGGCCGGCGAAAAGTTCGACGCCCACGACTATCTGGATCAGGCCGAGGCGCGCGGCGCCTGCGCCGCTGTGGTGGAGCATCCCGTCGCGGGCGTGAAGCTGCCGCAACTGGTGCTGGGCGACACGCGCGTGGCCTTGATGCGCATCGGTGCCGCCTGGCGCGCCCGCTACTCGCTGCCGGTGGTGGCGGTCACGGGCAGCAATGGCAAGACCACCACCAAGGAAATGATCTCGTCCGTGCTGGCCGCCTGGAAGGGCGAGGCCAACCGGCTGGCGACCGCCGGCAACCTGAACAACGATATCGGTGTGCCGCTGACGCTGCTGCGCCTGCGCGCCACGCATCGCGCCGCTGTGTTCGAGCTGGGCATGAATCATCCGGGCGAGATCGCCCAGCTGGCCGCCATTGCCGCGCCCTCGGTCGCCCTGGTGACCAATGCGCAGCGCGAGCACCAGGAATTCATGCATACCGTCGAGGCGGTGGCCCACGAGAACGGCGCGGCGATCTCTGCCTTGCCCGACAGCGGCGTGGCCGTCTATCCGGGCGACGAGCCGTATTCCCCCATCTGGGATGCGCTGGCGGGATCGCGCCGCACGCTGCGCTTCGGTCTGCAGCCGGGCCTGGACGTCTACGCCGAGCAGATCCTGGCGGAAGTGGCTTCCACCCGTTGCAAGGTGGTGACGCCGGTGGGCACGGCCGACCTGGTGTTGCCCGTGGCCGGCCTGCACAATCTGCGCAATGCGTTGGCGGCCATCGCCGCTTCCGTCGCCGCGGGCGCGCCGCTGGAAGCGGCGATCCGCGCGCTGGCCGGCTTCAGCCCCGTGGCGGGCCGCATGCAGCACAAGGTCATGAGCGACGGAACGCTGCTCATCGACGATTCCTACAATGCCAACCCCGACTCCGCGCGCGTGGCCATCGACGTGCTGGCGCGCATCGCGGGCACTCGTGTGCTGGTGCTGGGCGACATGGGCGAAGTCGGGGACAACGGTCCCGCCATGCATGTCGAGGTGGGCAATTACGCGCGCGAGCAGGGGCTCGACGCACTCATCACGCTGGGCGAAGCCAGCCGTGCGGCAGCCGCCGCATTCGGCGAGGGCGCGCGCGCCTGCGCATCGGTAGACGAAGTGGTTGCCGCCCTGCGCGGCTTGCGGCCGTCCTGCGTATTGATCAAAGGTTCGCGCTTTATGCGCATGGAGCGGGTAGTGACGGCTTTTTCCACCAACGACGGACAGACGGCTCAGGCGCCGGGAGACCACCATGCTGCTTGAGCTGGCCCGTCTGCTTTCCGATGATGTGCGCGCCCTGGGCGTGTTCGAATACATCACGCTGCGCGCCGTGCTGGCGTGCGCCACGGCCCTGTTGATCGGGCTGGTCGCCGGTCCGCGCGTGATCCGCAAGCTGACCGAGATGAAGATCGGCCAGGCCGTCCGTTCGTACGGTCCCGAGTCCCATCTGGTCAAGACCGGCACCCCCACCATGGGCGGCGTGCTGATCCTGATTTCCATCGCCATCAGCACTTTGCTGTGGGCGGACTGGACCAACCGCTTCGTCTGGGTGGTGCTGCTGGTGACGTTCGGCTTCGGCTGGATCGGCTGGATGGACGATTACCGCAAGGTCGTTTACCGCGACCCCGAGGGCATGCCCGCGCGGCAGAAGTTCTTCTGGCAGGCCACCATCGGATTGGTGGCCGCCGTGTACCTGGCCTTCGCCGTGTCCGCCCCGGCCAACGCCGATCTGTGGCCGTTGTTCAAGGCCTGGGTTGGCAGCGGTTTCACCATGTCCCTGCCGACGCGCGCCGACCTGATCGTGCCGTTCTTCAAGACCGTCAGCTATCCGCTGGGCGTGCTGGGCTTCGTGGCGCTGACCTGGGCGGTGATCGTGGGCACCAGCAACGCCGTCAACCTGACCGACGGCCTGGACGGCCTGGCAATCATGCCCACCGTGATGGTGGGCAGCGCGCTGGGCATCTTCGCCTACGTGGTCGGCCGCGTCGACTATTCGAAGTATCTGCTGTTCCCGTATATCCCCGGCGCTTCCGAGTTGATGGTGCTGTGCGCGGCGATAGGGGGCGCGGGACTCGCATTTTTGTGGTTCAACGCGTATCCGGCGCAGGTGTTCATGGGCGACGTGGGCGCGCTGGCGCTGGGCGGCGCGCTGGGCACCATCGCGGTCATCGTGCGCCAGGAAATCGTGCTGTTCATCATGGGCGGCGTGTTCGTCGTCGAAACGCTGTCGGTGATGATCCAGGTGACCTGGTTCAAGTACACCAAGCGACGTTATGGAACAGGTAGACGCATATTCCGCATGGCTCCGCTGCATCATCACTTCGAAGTGGGCGGCTGGAAGGAAACCCAGGTGGTGGTGCGCTTCTGGATCATCAGCATGATGCTGGTGCTGATTGGCCTTTCGACATTGAAGTTGCGATGAATACGATGGAATCCTCCCGCGCTGACGCGCCGCTCGTCCTGATCCTCGGATTGGGCGAGTCGGGTGTTGCCGCCGCACGCTGGTGCGCCCGCCAGGGCGCCCGCTTGCGCGTGGCCGACACGCGCGCCGAGCCGGGCGGACTCGCCGCCTTGCGCGACGCGCTGGCGCAGAGCGAGGTGGAGTACCGGCTGGGTTGCGACACGTCCTTCGATGTGGCGCTGCTCGACGGCGTGTCGCAGGTCGTGATCAGTCCGGGTCTGGCGCCCGGGCAGCAACCGGCCAAGGCACTGCTGGACGAGGCGGCCTCGCGCGGCCTCGAGGTCGTGGGCGAAATCGAATTGTTCGCCCGCGCGCTGGTCGAGCTGGCCGAATCGCGCGATTACCGTCCGCGCCTGCTGGCCGTGACCGGCACCAATGGCAAGACCACCGTGACCGCGCTGACGCGCGAACTGATCGATGCCAGCGGCATGTCGGTGCTGGCCGCCGGCAATATCAGCCCGGCCGCGCTGACCGCGCTGATGGGCGCGCTCGACACCGATGCGCTGCCGCAGGTTTGGGTGCTGGAGCTGTCCAGCTTCCAGCTCGAAACCACGCACAGCCTGCAGGCCGACGCCGCCGTGGTGTTGAACGTGACCCAGGACCACCTGGATTGGCATGGCGGCATGCAGGCCTACGCCGATGCCAAGGCGCGCCTCTTGAAGATGGCGCGCGTCAAGATCGTCAACCGCGACGATCCGCTGACCGTGGCCATGGTTGCCAAGCTGGATGCGCTGGATGTGCGCAGTTTCGGTCGTGAACTGCCGGAGCGGGTCGGTGACATGGGCCTGGAACCGGGCCAGGGCATGGCCTGGTTGGTGGCCGCCGAGCCCAACGATTTCGATGAGCCGGCGCCGCCCGTGCGCCGCAAGAAGGATGCGCCGGAACCCGTGCGCCCGAACGGCCGCATGAGCCGCCTGATGCCGGTGGACGCCTTGCGCATCCGCGGCACGCACAACGCATTGAACGCGCTGGCCGCCATGCAGCTGGCGCGCTGCCTGGACCTGGGCTGGGGCGCCATGCTGCGCGCCTTGCGCGACTATGCGGGCGAGCCGCATCGCGCGGCCTTCGTGCGTACCGTCGGCGATGTCGACTACATCAACGACAGCAAGGGCACCAACGTCGGCGCGACCGTTGCCGCGCTGGAAGGCATGGGCCAGCAGGTCGTGCTGATCGCGGGCGGACAAGGCAAGGGCCAGGACTTCTCGCCCTTGATTCCGGTGGTGTCGCGCCATGCGCGTGCCGTGGTGTTGATCGGACAGGACGGCCCGGAGATCGGCCGCGTGCTGGCCGAGACCGGCGTCGAGCTTGTGTCCGCCACCTCGATGCATGAGGCCGTGCGCCATGCCGCGGGACTGGCCAAGCCCGGCGACGCCGTGCTGCTGTCGCCGGCCTGCGCCAGCCTGGACATGTTCCGCAACTACCCGCATCGCGGCCAGGTATTCGTGGAAGAGGTCGACGAGCTCGCCCGTGACAGCGGAGAGGTCGCATGAGCCTGTTCGCCGAACTCACCGCCAGCGTCAACGCCGTACGGCCCGGCCGTACGCGCATGCGCAATTTCGACTTGCCGCTGGTGATCGCGGCGTCGACCTTGCTGCTGCTCGGCTTGCTGATGGTGTATTCTGCGTCGATCGCTCTGGCCGACGGCCCGCGCTACGCGTCCTATGGCCGCTATTACTTCGTCATCCGCCACGGCGCCTTCATCAGCGCCGGCCTGCTGGCCGCCGCGGTGACCTTGAGCATTCCGATCCGCGTCTGGCAGCGCCTGGCGGTGCCGCTGTTCGTGCTGGCCATGATCCTGCTGGTGGCCGTGCTGATCCCGGGCATCGGCCGCGAGGTCAACGGCGCCCACCGCTGGATTCCGCTGGGTCCGCTGAATTTCCAGCCTTCCGAGCTGATGAAGCTGGCCGCGCTGCTCTACGCCGCCGACTACACCGTGCGCAAGCAGGAGCACATGCAGGCCTTCGCCCGCGGCTTCCTGCCCATGGCCTTCGCCCTGGCCGGCGTGGGCATGCTGCTGCTGCTCGAGCCCGACCTGGGCGCGTTCATGGTGATCGTGGCCATCGCCATCGGCATCCTGTTCCTGGGCGGCATCAACGGCAAGTATTTCAGCAGCCTGCTGGGCGTGCTGGTCAGCACCTTCCTGATGCTGATCTGGCTGTCGCCGTGGCGTCGCGCGCGCCTGTTCGCCTATCTGGATCCCTGGAACGAAGACAACGCCTATGGCAGCGCCTACCAGTTGTCGCATTCGCTGATCGCGCTGGGCCGTGGCGAGTGGCTGGGCGTGGGCCTGGGCGCCAGCGTCGAGAAGCTGCACTACCTGCCCGAGGCCCATACCGACTTCCTGATGGCCGTGGTTGGCGAAGAACTCGGTTTCGCCGGCGTCATGCTGGTGATCTCGCTGTTCGCCATCATCGTCTATCGCGGCTTCGACATCGGCCGCCAGGCCATCGCCATGGAACGCACGTTCGCCGGCCTGGTCGCGCATGGCGTGGCCATGTGGTTCGGCGTGCAGGCCTTCATCAACATGGGCGTGTGCCTGGGCCTGCTGCCCACCAAGGGCCTGACGCTGCCGCTGATGAGCTATGGCGGCTCGGGCGTGGTCATGAACCTGTGCGCGCTTGCCATGCTGATACGCGTGGATGTGGAAAATCGCGTCATGATGCGCGGGGGACGGGTATGACGAACGCCCGGACCATCCTCATCATGGCCGGCGGCACCGGCGGCCACATCATGCCCGGCCTGGCCGTGGCCGATGTGCTGCGCCAACGCGGCTGGCGCGTGCTGTGGCTGGGCAATCCCGACAAGATGGAAGGCCGGCTGGTGCCGCCTCGCGGCATCGAGCTGGTGCCGCTGCGTTTTGCCGGCGTGCGCGGCAAGGGCGCGGCGGCCTTGCTCAAGCTGCCGTTCCTGCTGCTGCGCGCCTTCGCCCAGGCCTGGGGACGGCTGTCCGCCGTCAAGCCGGACGTGGTGCTGGGCATGGGCGGCTACGTGGCCTTTCCCGGCGGCGTGATCGCCGCGCTGCGGGGCACGCCGCTGGTCGTGCACGAGCAGAACGCCGTGGCCGGCACGGCCAACAAATGGCTGGCCCGGATGTCGCGCCGCGTGCTCAGCGGTTTCCCCGGCGTGCTGCCCAAGGGCGAAGCGCTGGGCAATCCGGTGCGCGCCGATCTGTGCGCGCTGCCCGATCCGGCGCAACGCTATGGCGCGCGCGCCGGCGCGCTGCGCCTGCTGGTCGTGGGCGGCAGCCTGGGCGCGCAGGCGCTGAACACCACCGTGCCGCAGGCGCTGGCCCGCATGCAGGCGGATCGCCGTCCGACGGTCATCCATCAGGCCGGCGAACAGCATCTGCCCGCGTTGCAGCAGGCCTACGCCCAGGCAGGCGTGCAGGCGGATTGCCGCGCTTTCATCGAGGACATGGCCGGCGCCCTGGGCGACGCCGACCTGCTGATCTGTCGCGCGGGCGCCATGACGGTGTCCGAGGTGGCGGCGGCCGGCGTGGCGGCGCTGTTCGTGCCGTTCCCGCATGCCATCGATGATCATCAAACCGCCAACGCGCGCTTCCTGAGCGACGCGCAGGCCGCCTGGCTGCAGCCGCAACCCGCCTTGACGCCCGAGTGGCTGGCGGACTGGCTGGGCGGGCGCACTCGACAAGAACTGCAAGCCGTCGCCGAACGGGCCCGCGCGCATGCGCGCCCCGAAGCCGCGGCTCATATCGCCGACGTCTGTGAACAAGCAGCGGGGCGTTCATCATGAAACACAGAATTCGACATATCCATTTCGTGGGCATCGGCGGCTCGGGCATGAGCGGCATTGCCGAGGTGCTGCTCAACCTGGGCTACGCCATCAGCGGTTCCGATCTCAATGAGTCGGCCGTCACGCGCCGCCTGGCGGGCCTGGGCGTGAAGATCGCGATCGGTCACGCGGCCAGCAACGTGGCCGGCGCCGGCGCCATCGTCACGTCCACCGCGGTGGCCGGCGACAATCCCGAAGTGATCGCGGCACGCGCCGCCCGCATTCCGGTGGTGCCGCGCGCCATCATGCTGGCCGAGTTGATGCGCCTGAAGCGCGGCATCGCCGTGGCCGGCACGCACGGCAAGACCACCACCACCAGCCTGGTGGCCAGCGTGCTGGCCGCCGGCGGGCTGGACCCGACCTTCGTGATCGGCGGTCGCCTGAATTCCGCCGGCGCCAATGCGCGTCTGGGTCAGGGCGACTACATCGTGGTCGAGGCCGACGAATCCGACGCGTCGTTCCTGAACCTGCTGCCGGTGATGGCCATCGTGACCAACATCGACGCGGATCACATGGACACCTACGGGCACGATGTGGCGCGCCTGAAGAGCGCCTTCATCGAGTTCACGCAGCGCCTGCCGTTCTACGGCAGCGCCGTGCTGTGCGTGGACGACGCCAATGTGCGCGAGATCATGCCCTTCGTGTCGCGTCCCATCACCACCTACGGCCTGAACCCGGAAGCCCTGGTGCGCGGCTACGAGGTCCAGGCCGACGGCACGCGCATGCGCTTCAACGTGCAGCGCACGTATATGGACACGCTGCTGCCGCCGCTGCAGGTGGAACTGAACCTGCCCGGCCTGCACAACGTGCGCAACGCGTTGGCCGCGATCGCCGTGGCCACCGAGCTGGGCGTGGCCGACGAGGCCATTTGCGAAGCGCTGGCCGCCTTCAAGGGCGTTGGCCGCCGCTTCACCCAGACGGGCGAATTCGCCGTGCCGGCCGCGCATGGCGGTGGCACCTTCACCGTCATCGACGACTACGGCCACCATCCGGTGGAAATGGCCGCCACGCTGGCCGCCGCGCGCGGCGCCTGGCCCGACCGCCGCATTGTGCTGGCGTTCCAGCCGCATCGCTACACGCGCACCCGTGACTGCTTCGAGGATTTCGTGCGTGTGCTGGGAACGGCCGACGCCGTGCTGCTCACCGAGGTGTACGCCGCTGGCGAGCCGCCGCTGGTGGCCGCCGACGGCCGCGCCCTGTCGCGTGCGCTGCGGGTGGCGGGCAAGGTCGAACCGGTGTTCGTGGAAGACGTGACGGAACTGCCGCAGGCGGTCCTGGATTTCGTGCGGGACGGCGACGTGGTGATCGTGATGGGCGCGGGGTCGATCAGCAAGGTCCCGGCCCAGGTGGGAGAACTGGCATGAGCGCGCAATTCGGAAAGGTGGGTGTGCTGTATGGCGGTCGTTCCGCCGAGCGGGAAGTGTCGTTGATGTCGGGCGCGGGCGTGCAGCAGGCGCTGAGCTCCGCCGGCGTTGACGCGCACCTGTTCGACACCGGCGAGCGCAGCCTGGCCGACCTGGCCGCGCAGGGCTTTGACCGCGTGTTCATCGCGCTGCACGGCCGCTATGGCGAGGACGGCTCGATCCAGGGCGCCCTGGAACTGCTGGGCATTCCCTATACGGGCAGCGGCCCGCTGGCCTCGGCGCTGGCCATGGACAAGACCATGACCAAGCGCGTCTGGCTGCAGCACGGTCTGCCCACGCCGGCCTTCGAGGTGCTGGACGCCGACACCGAGCTGCGCCTGGTGCCCGACCGCCTGAGCCTGCCGCTGATCATCAAGCCGCCGCACGAAGGTTCGACCGTGGGCATCACCAAGGTCGCCGGCTATTCCGACATGAAGGGCGCCTACGAGGCGGCGGCGAAGTTCGACGCCGAGGTGCTGGCCGAACAGTTCATCACCGGCCGCGAATTGACGGTGGCCCTGCTGGGCGCGGGCAAGACCGCGCGCGCGCTGCCGGTGATCGAGATCGCCGCGCCCGGCGGCAATTACGACTACGAACACAAGTATTTCTCCGACGACACGCAGTACTTCTGCCCGGCCGACCTGCCGGCGGACGTGGCGGCGCAGGTCGCGGACATCGCCGTGCGCGCCTATCGCGCGCTGGGCTGCGAGGGCTGGGGGCGGGCCGATTTCATGCTGGACCGCGCCAATCAGCCCTGGTTGCTGGAAATGAACACTTCGCCCGGCATGACGAGCCATTCGCTCGTGCCGATGGCGGCCAAGGCCGTGGGGATGAGCTATGCCGATCTCTGCGTGTCGATTCTCGCTGGCGCTGCGTGCAAGATGCGCAGCCCCGCCCGTAACGCCTGACCTGGATTTTCCGTGTGGAACGACGCCCGAACTACCAACCTGATCGCCAACACGCTTGCCGTGCTGGCGGTCGGCGCCATGCTCCTGGCGGGCGTGGCGTGGGTGGCGCAGCGTCCGTACTTCACGCTGTCAGCCATCGAACTGGAGCCGATGCCGGACAGCGAGCTGCACTATGTCTCGCCGGGCGCGGTGCGCGCGGCGATCGCGGGTCGCTTCAAGGGCAACTTCTTCACCGTGGACCTGGACGACGCCCGCACGGTCTTCGAGTCGGTGCCCTGGGTGCGGCACGCTACCGTGCGGCGCATCTGGCCGAACGTGCTGCGCGTGCGCATCGAGGAGCAGCAGCCGCTGGCGCTGTGGAACGAGAACCAGATGATCAACACCTGGGGCGAGGCGTTCACGGCCAATACGGGCGAGGTGGACGACGAAACCGTGTTGCCGCAGTTCTCCGGACCCGAAGGCACCGAGTCGCTGGTGGTGCAGCGCTATGCCGAGCTGGCGCGCTGGTTCGCGCCGCTGGACATGCACGTCAAGCAGCTCGAGCTGAGTCCCCGCTACGCCTGGCGCGTCGTGCTGTCCAACGGCATGTTGCTGGACCTGGGCCGGGATCCGGGCGCCGACGCGCCGGATCCGCACGGCCTGCCGGGCGCGCTGCCGTTCGCGGCGCGCATTCAACGTTTTGTGCAGGCGTGGCCCGCCGTGGCCGGACGCCTGGAAGGGCGCACCATCACCCAGGCCGACCTGCGCTATCCCAATGGTTTCGCACTGGCGCTGGCCCCGTTGCCGCCGTCGGAAACCAAGTCCAAATCCATACCGAAACCTCCCAAGAAACGCTAACGCCATGACCCGTGACATCAAGGACCTTATCGTCGCCCTCGATATCGGCACCAGCAAGGTGGTGGCTGTGGTGGCTGAAATCCTGCCTGAAGGGCGGTTCGAAGTGCTGGGCCTAGGCCAGCATGAATCGCGCGGCATGCGCAAGGGCGTGGTCGTCAATATCGAGACCACCGTGAACTCCATCCAGCGCGCGCTTGAAGAAGCCGAGCTGATGGCCGATTGCAAGATTCGCGACGTCTATACCGGCATCGCCGGCAGCCATATCCGCAGCTTCAATTCCAGCGGCATGGTCGCCGTCAAGGACAAGGAAGTCACCGCCACCGACGTCGCCCGTGTCATCGAGACCGCCAAGGCGGTGAACATCCCGACCGACCAGCAGGTGCTGCACGTGCTGACGCAGGAGTTCATCGTCGACGGCCAGGAAGACATCCGCGAGCCCATCGGCATGAGCGGCCTGCGCCTGGAAGTGCGCGTGCACATCGTGACCGGTGCCGTCAGCGCCGCGCAGAACATCGTCAAGTGCGTGCGCCGCTGCGGCCTGGAAGTGCAGGACCTGATCCTGCAGCCGCTGGCCTCCAGCCTGGCCGTGCTGACCGCGGACGAAAAGGAACTGGGCGTGGTGCTGGTCGACATCGGCGGCGGCACCACCGACGTGGCGATCTTCACCGGCGGCGCGATCCGCCACACCGCCGTGCTGCCGATCGCCGGCGATCAGATCACCAACGACATCGCGGCCATGCTGCGCACGCCCACGCCCGATGCCGAGGAAATCAAGCTGCGCTACGGCGTGGCCAAGCAGGTGCTGGCCAGCCCGGACGAGTCCGTGGAAGTGCCGGGGCTGGGCGACCGCGGTCCGCGCCAGGTCAAGCGCCAGGCGCTGGGCGCCGTGATCGAGCCGCGCGTCGAAGAGCTGTTCACGCTGGTGCAGCAGGTGGTGCGCGATTCCGGCTACGAAGACCTGCTGGCGTCCGGCGTGGTGCTGACTGGCGGTTCCGCGCAACTGCCCGGCATGGTCGAGCTGGCCGAGGATGTGTTCCTGAAGCCGGTGCGCGTGGCGGTGCCCGAATACGAAGGCAGCCTGGCCGATGTGATGCGCAACCCGCGCTTCTCGACCGTGATGGGGCTGCTGCAAGAGGCGCGCATGCAGCGCGTGCGTGGCCGCAAGGTCGCCGCGCAGACCGGCAACTTCAAGAGCCTGCTGGCGCGCATGAAGGAGTGGTTCATGAATTGAGGGGGCAGGGCAGGGGCCTGTTCCTTGGCGCGCGCCGCAGCAGTCGGGCGGGGCGGGCCAGAAGGGGAGGCGCTTCAAACCCGTTGCGGATCCTGAGATCGGCTTCGGCTTTGAGGCGATTCACAAAAAATAGGTTGTTGGGGAATTTTTGTGATTTGCATACACGGACTTGTGAGGGAGTCATCATGATGAACTTTGAGATGCTTGAGAACAACACCAAAGGGACCGTAATCAAGGTCGTTGGTGTGGGCGGTGCGGGCGGCAATGCCGTTTCGCACATGATTCGCAACGGCGTGAACGGCGTGGATTTCATCTGCGCCAACACCGATGCGCAAGCGCTGGCGGCGACCAATGCCCCGGTGCAGATCCGCCTTGGCCGCACCGGCCTGGGCGCCGGCGCCAAGCCGGAGCAGGGCCGCGCTTCGGCCGAAACCGCGCGCGAGGAGATCCGTGCCGCCCTGAACGGCGCGCACATGGTCTTCATCACCGCCGGCATGGGCGGCGGCACCGGCACGGGCGCAGGCCCGGTCGTGGCCGAAGTGGCGAAGGAGCTGGGCATCCTGACCGTCGGGGTGGTCACGAAGCCTTTCTCCTTCGAAGGCAACAAGCGCATGAAGATGGCCGAGGATGGCATCTCCGAGCTGGCCAAGCACGTGCATTCGCTCATCGTGGTGCTCAACGAGAACCTGTATGAGCTGATGGACGAGGACGCCACCCAGGAAGACTGCTTCCGCTCGGCCGACGACATCCTGCACAACGCTTGCGCGGGCATTGCCGAGATCATCAACGTCGAAGGTAACGTGAACGTCGACTTCGAAGACGTCAAGACGATCATGGGCGAGCAGGGCCAGGCCATGATGGGCACGGCTTCGGCATCGGGCGCTGACCGCGCCCGCGTCGCCGCCGAGCAGGCCATCGCCTGCCCGCTGCTGGAAGGCGTGGACCTGAACGGCGCTCGCGGCGTGCTGGTCAACATCACCGCCAGCCGCACGCTGAAGATGCGCGAAACGCGCGAAATCATGGAAACGATCCGCAGCTACGCTTCGGAAGACGCGACCGTGATCTTCGGCACGGCCTATGACGAGTCGATGGGCGAGAACCTGCGCGTGACCGTGGTTGCGACCGGCCTGGGCCGTGCGCAAGCTCGTCCGCAGCTGGTGCAGACCACCGCCGAGGCGCTGCGCACCGGCACCGACAACCTGCCCCTGGGCGGGATGCCGGCCGCCGGCCAGGGCGATTACCGCAACCTGGACATGCCGTCTGTCATGCGCAACCCGCGCAGCCAGGCGTCGGCCCAGGTGCGTGCGCTGGAAAGCTCGGGTATGGATCACTTCGATATCCCGGCCTTCCTGCGCAAGCAAGCGGATTGAACCTGGAGCCGCCTGGACGCTCTATAGATTGAACTCGGCGCCCGGCGCCGCAGCATCAGCCTGAAGAGCGGCCTGGCAGCTCATCCGCACTCCCTCATCTCCGGCCCGCCTGTCCCCGCGGGCGGGCCGGAGGCGGAGCGGTCCGCGTTTCCCTTGCGCGGCATCAAAAAGGGACGGTTTTACCGGTCGATTCGGACGCCGCCGTTGGCGTCGGGGATCGGACAGAGTTACAATACGTCGGTTATGCCGGCAATATGCGTGTCATCTTGCTAGCTTCCTGGCTTAAATATCCCTTATTGTCATGTTCCGACAGCGCAGCATTCAGAATCTCGTCCGCACGACAGGCGTCGGCGTCCACTCCGGACGGCGGGTAGAGCTCACCCTGCGCCCGGCACAGCCCAACACCGGGATCGTATTTCACCGCGTCGACCTGCCCGAGGTCGTGGACCTGCCCGCGCAAGCCGCCGGCGTCGGCGACACGCGCATGGCGTCGGTGCTGCAACAAGGCAATGTCCGCGTTTCCACCGTGGAGCATCTCATGTCGGCGCTGGCCGGCCTGGGCATCGACAACCTGCACGTCGACCTGACCGCCGAAGAAGTCCCCATCATGGACGGCAGCGCGGCCACGTTCGTCTACCTGCTGCGCTCGGCTGGCATCGTCGAACAGAATGCGCCCAAGCAGTTCATCCGCGTGCTCAAGCCCGTCGAAATCCGCGAGGGCGAAGGCCGCAACGAGAAATGGGCCCGCCTCGAGCCGCATGACGGCTTCGCGCTGGCGTTCTCGATCGATTTCCGCCATCCCGCGATCGACTCCACGGCCAATTTTGCCGAGATCGATTTCGCCACCCATTCCTACGTGCGCGAGATCGCCCGCGCACGCACCTTCGGCTTCGTCAACGAAGTCGAGGCGCTGCGCTCGATGGGCCTGGCCCGCGGCGGCAGCCTGGACAATGCCATCGTCATGGACGAGTACCGCGTGCTCAACAGCGACGGGCTGCGCTACGACGACGAATTCGTGAAGCACAAGATCCTGGACGCCATCGGCGACCTGTATCTGCTGGGCAAGCCGCTGGTGGCGCGCTACGTGGCCTGCAAGTCCGGGCACGGGCTGAACAACCAGCTGGCGCGCGCGCTGCTGGCGCAGCAGGATGCGTGGGAATTGATCACCTATGAATCCCAGGCGGACGCCCCGCAGGCATTCCGTCACGAGTGGAAGCTGGCCTGAGGCTGTTTTTCTCGGACTAATCCGATGCGGGCCGTCCTTGGGACGGCCTTTTCATTTGCGCCGTCCATTTCAAGTCGTCCGCATTCGAGCTGCCCGGCCCGTGCCGATCATTTGGTGATTTCCGGACCGTCGTTGCAGTGAATGCGTCCCATCCGGGAACCTTTCAGGGGCAGGACACACTTATGAAAGGCGCCGCGCGCCCAGGCAGGGCGTGCGGGATGCTTGCGCCGCCGGCGCGGGGGGTTCCTGCATCGTCCGCCCGGCATCCGAGCGAGCAGGCCGTCCCTGATTATCCGGGGCGTCGGGTTCCATGATGCGGGGACGGGGCGGGCAAAGCCCGCGGGTTTCGGCTACTCTTTGTGGTGCTTCAGCAGCTTCGCCACGGCATCGGCCAGCGGGCCGGGCCGCAAATTGTGGTGCAAGGTCTCGAACGCGCCCAGGGCGGTATCGCCCAGCGGTTGCGCTTCTTTCGGCGGCTTCGGTTGACGGGCGCCGGGCTTGGGCAGGCCGGCTTGTACCTTCACGGCAATTTCGTTAAGGTTCCAGCCTTGGTCCGCCAGGCTTTGCGCGATGCGCGGAGCCAATTGACGCAGCTTCGCCGCATGGGCGGGGCCGGGCACCACCAGCAGCAGGCGCTGGTTTTCCAGCTTGCCTACCTGGCAGACGGAGCCCAGCGGGGCCGGCAATAGCGCCGCCACCGCGTACTGGATTTGCAAGTGCTTGCGGGCAGTCGCCAGGACGCCGGCGCCCCGCATGTCATGACCCAGCCATCCCAGGGCGGTATTTTCCCCTCGCCGGCTGGAATTGGAACGTTGGCGGAATGAAGTGGGTCTATTCATGCCGTCTCTAGAATTAGGAAGCACAACCTTGAAAATCGTGATTATGCACGCCCGCGACGGGCGGGACGGGCATTTCACCCTCGGCGGGGCGCACCTGGCCTTGTTTCTTGGGGGCGCGCTGGTCACGGCAGCCATTTTCGGCGCCGCCATCCAACGATACTTCACTTCTGACCTGCCGGCCGTGCGCGCCGTGGGCTGGCCGCTGGCCGAGGACACCGGGCGCGATGCCGATTTCCTGCGCGGCAACATGAATCTGCTGGCGGCGAAGATCGGCACGCTCCAGGCCAAGCTGGTCAGCATCGACGGATTGGGCCAGCGCGTGGCCAAGGTGGCGGGCGTGGCCTATACCGATCCCGAGCTGGCCAAGCAGCTTGCCTCGGCGCAGCCGAGCGTGCCGGCCCAGCCCGAAGCCTCGGGCGTCATGGATGATCTGTTCACCGACCAGGCGCCGCCCACGGCCGCCTCGGCCGAGGAACTGGGCCGGCAGCTGGACGACATCCAGGTCAGGCTGGCGCAGCAGTCCGACAACCTGAAGCTGCTGGACGCCGCGCTGACGCAGCGTTCGGCGGACCAGGCGCGCATGCCGACCGCCATGCCCATCACCGATTATCCCTATCTGAGTTCGTCCTACGGATGGCGCCGCAACCCGGTCACGGGCCGCTCGGCGCTGCACGAAGGGCTGGATTTCTCCGCGCCGCCGGGCACGCCCATTCTTGCCGCCTCGGGCGGCGTGGTGCTGGAATCCAAGTTCCATCCGGGCTACGGCAACATGGTCGAGATCGACCATGGCGACGGCCTGATCACCCGCTACGCGCATGCCTCGTCGCTGCTGGTCAAGCAGGGGCAACTGGTCGATCGCGGCCAGCAGATCGCTCGCGTTGGCAGCACCGGACGCTCCACCGGTCCGCACCTGCATTTCGAGGTGCGGCTGGCTGGCCAGCCGCTGGACCCGCGCCTGTTCTTGGGGCCGCAGCAGAACGCCCCGCCGGCCGTGGCCCGTGCGGCCGGCACGGACAGCGCCACGCGCTGATCCCGCAGCCGGTCGCAAGCGTGATGGCCTGATCATAGTTCCAGGCTATTACGCCGCAGGTGCGTTAAACTGGTTCGTTTCCCGGCGGACCCCCGCTCAACCAATAACATAAAGTCACGGGTGACGCTGCCCAGGCCTGCATGGCCGCGGCGTGGCCTGTGCGGCCGACACACGCATGGTTTCTCTGCTCAAAAAACTCATAGGTAGCCGCAACGATCGGCTGCTTAAGCAGTATCGCAAGCTGGTAACCCAGATCAATGGACTGGAGTCCAAGATCGCCGCGCTTTCCGACGCGGAACTGGCGGCCAAGACCGACGAATTCCGTTCCCGTCATGCCCAGGGCACGTCGCTGGACGACCTGCTGCCCGAAGCCTTCGCCGTGGTGCGCGAAGCCGGCAAGCGGGTGTTCGGCATGCGCCATTTCGACGTGCAGATGCTGGGCGGCATCGTCCTGCATAGCGGCAAGATCGCCGAAATGCGCACGGGCGAAGGCAAGACGCTGATGGCCACGCTGCCGGTCTACCTGAACGCGATCGCCGGCAAGGGCGTGCACGTGGTCACGGTCAACGACTACCTGGCCCGCCGCGACGCCGATTGGATGGGGCGCCTGTACCGCTTCCTGGGCATGTCCACGGGCGTGGTCGTGCCGCAGCAGCCGAACGAGGAAAAGAAGGCCGCCTACGCCGCCGACATCACCTACGGCACCAATAACGAATTCGGCTTCGACTACCTGCGCGACAACATGGAGTACCGCGTCGAGGACCGCCGCCAGCGGGCGCTGGCCTACGCGATCGTCGACGAAGTGGACTCCATCCTGATCGACGAGGCGCGCACGCCGCTGATCATCTCCGGCCAGGCCGAAGACCACACCGAGCTCTACATCCGCATGAACGCGGTGCCGCCGCTGCTCAAGCGCATGGCCACCGAGCCCAAGCCGCAGGAGCCGGAACCCGAAGGCGACTACTGGGTCGATGAAAAGAGCCAGCAGGTCTACCTGTCGGAAGCCGGCCACGTCAATGCCGAAGGCATCCTGGCGCGCCTGGGCATCCTGCCCGAGGGCGAGTCGCTGTACGATCCGCGCCATATCGCGCTGATGCACCACATGATGGTGGCGCTGCGCGCCAACACGCTGTTCTTCCGCGACCAGCAGTACGTGGTCCAGGACGGCGAAGTGGTCATCGTCGACGAATTCACCGGCCGCCTGATGGTCGGGCGCCGCTGGTCGGACGGCCTGCACCAGGCCGTCGAGGCCAAGGAAGGCGTGAAGATCCAGCACGAGAACCAGACGCTGGCCTCGATCACCTTCCAGAACTACTTCCGCATGTACGAGAAGCTGTCCGGCATGACCGGCACGGCCGACACGGAAGCGTACGAATTCCAGGAAATCTACGGGCTCGAAACGGTCATCATCCCGACCAACAAGCCCATGGTCCGCAAGGACCAGAACGACCAGGTCTTCAAGACCAACGAGGAAAAGTACAACGCCATCCTCAACGACATCCGCGACTGCCACGAGCGCGGCCAGCCCGTGCTGGTGGGCACGACCAGCATCGAGAACTCCGAGCTGCTGGCCGGCCTGCTGCAGAAGGCCAAGCTCAAGCACGAAGTGCTGAACGCCAAGCAGCACGCGCGCGAAGCCGAGATCGTCGCCGAGGCCGGCAAGCCGGGCCATATCACCATCGCCACCAACATGGCGGGCCGCGGCACCGACATCGTGCTGGGCGGCAGCGCGGACAAGCAGATCGACCTGATCCGCGCCGACGAGTCGCTGACGGAAACCGAGAAGACGCTGCGCATCGAGAAGGTGCGTTCCGAATGGAAGCCGCTGAACGAGCAGGTCAAGGCAGCCGGCGGCCTGCGCATCATCGGCACCGAGCGCCACGAATCGCGCCGCATCGACAACCAGCTGCGCGGCCGCGCCGGTCGCCAGGGCGACCCGGGTTCGTCGCGCTTCTACCTGTCGCTGGAAGATCCGCTGATGCGCATCTTCGCCGGCGATCGCGTGCGCGCCATCATGGAACGCCTGAAGCTGCCCGAGGGCGAGCCCATCGAGGCCGGCATGGTGACGCGTTCCATCGAGACCGCGCAGCGCAAGGTCGAAGGCCGCAACTTCGACATCCGCAAGCAGCTGCTCGAGTACGACGACGTCGCCAACGACCAGCGCAAGGTGCTGTACTCGCAGCGCAACGAAGTGCTGGAAGCCGCCAGCGTGGGCGCGATGGTCGAGAACCTGCGCGACGCCGCCGTCACGGAGATGTTCAACACCTTCGTGCCGCCGGAATCGGTGGAAGAACAGTGGGACGTGCCGGCCCTGCAAAAGGCGCTGGAAGCCGACTGGCAGATCCAGCTGCCGCTGACCGAGATGCTCGAAAAAGAGCCGAACATCACCGACGAGGACCTGCGCGAACGCGTGGTCGCCGCCGCGCGCCAGAACTACACGGCGAAGGTCGAGCAGGTGGGCACGGAATCGTGGTCGCAGTTCGAGCGCTCGATCATGCTGCAGGCCATCGACACGCACTGGCGCGAGCATCTGTCCTCGCTGGATTACCTGCGCCAGGGCATCCATCTGCGCGGCTACGCGCAGAAGAATCCCAAGCAGGAATACAAGCGCGAAGCCTTCGAACTGTTCTCCGGCATGCTGGACCGTATCCGCGACGATGTGGTGCGCGTGCTGATGACGGTGCGGGTGCAGTCGCAGGAGCAGGTCGAGCAGGCCGAGGCCGAAGCGGCGCAGCCGCACGTGCAGAACGTGCAGTACCACCACTCCGACTACGACGAAGCGCTGGCCAGTTCCGCCGACGACAGCGGCGCCCAGCCGGTGCGCAACGTGCTGCCGAAGGTCGGCCGCAACGATCCCTGCCCCTGCGGCAGCGGCAAGAAGTACAAGCAGTGCCACGGCAAGCTGGTCTGAGTGGAGCCTGAGACCATGCTGCATGCAGTCGGCCGCACCGAATTCGACCACGCCGTGGTCATGGTGCGCGACCGGCTGGATGCGCTGGCGCCGCATTTCGAGCGCCAGGGCTTTCACCTGAGCGACAAGGCGGTGCACAACCTGGGGTCGTGCAACCGCCTGATCGTGCTCGAGGGCACGTACATCGAGTTGCTGGGCTGGCCGCCCGGCGCGCCGCCGGCGCGCAAGGAAATCGCCGATTCGCCGTTCGGGCTGGAAGCCCTGGTCTTCCGCACGCACGACGCCGAAGCCACCTACGAGCGGCTGCGCGCCGCCGGCTTTGCCGTGAATCCGGTGCAGGAACTGAGCCGTCCCGCCCTGCTGGACGGGCGCGAAGTCACCGCGCGCTTTCATACCGTGCGTTTTGCCGAGCAGCCCTTGCCCGGCATCCGCATGTATTTCTGTCGTCACCTGACGCCCGAGTGCGTCTGGTCTCCGGCGCTGATGTCCCATCCCAATGGCGCGCGCAGCCTGCTGCGCATTGATGCCCGCGCGGCCGACGCCCATGCCGCCGCGCAACGCCTGGCGCTGGTCGCCGGCGTGACCGCGCAAGCTGGCAAGGACGGCGGCTGGGACGTGCCGCTGGCCAATCTGCGGATCCATGTCAGCGAAGACCCGCAAGCCGTGCATCCGACCCTGTCGGCCTTGACGCTGGAGAACCGGGACGGCGCGCATTACGCGCTGGATACCGGGCTCTGATCCCCGGACGCCGTTGGCGTCCAACCGCATTTCCTTCCCGCGTGTTTTCCTTCTGATCGGCCAGCCTTCGGCCGTCGGATCGTCCTGGTCGCCGCACGCCGGGTGATCCGGCCGCATGCCTGCGCGTTGCCGTCCGGGCAAACCCGGGTTGTCGGTCAAAGTGTATGCACTTTAGTATGCACTTCAATCCCAAGGCGCGCCGCGCCGGAGACCCGATCATGACGCAGACCCGCCTCGCGTCCCGCACCTCCGAAGGCCAGGCAGAGCTGTACAACACCGTCAAGGCGATGGCGGTGCGTTTCGACTTCAAGCCCGGCGAGCGCATCAACGAGGTCGAACTGGCCCGGCGCCTGAACGTCAGCCGCACGCCCCTGCGCGAAGTGCTCAACCAGCTGATGGTTGAAGGCTTCCTGACCCGGGCAGTCAACCGGGGCTTCATCGCCCGGCTGCTGGACGCCAAGCAGATCCATTCGCTGTATGAATACCGCGCCGTGCTGGAGTCCGGCATCGTGCGCGCGGCCTGCGAACGCGCCAGCGATGCGGAGCTGGCCGAGCTGCGGGCCTTCGTCGAGCGCTCCCGCGACGTGCCGGAAGACAGCGAGGCCACGCGCCTGCTGGAGCTGGACGAGGCCTTTCACCTGATGCTGGCGCGCTATTCGCGCAACCAGGAATTCGTGCGCGCACTGGAAAGCGTGAATGCCCGCATCCATTTCGTGCGCTGGATCGACATGCAGCAGGGGCGCCGCGCGCACACGCAGGCCGAGCACATGCGCATCGTGCAGGCGCTGGAACGCCGCGACATCGATGCCTTGCCCGGCATGATGGGGGCGCATATCGGCCGCCGCCTGGATCAGATCACCGACGTGATACGCACGGGCTTTTCCAATATCTACATGCGGGACCAGGCCGACCCCACGCAGGCAGCGCAGGCCGACACCACAACAGGGGAACACCGATGATCCATACGTTGTACAGACGCGCGCTGGCCATGGCTTGCGCAGTGGCGGCGATAGGCGGCCTGGGGCTGGTTGCCGATGCGGCGGCCGAAGAGCGGCCGCTGATCCTGGTGGTGCCGTATCCGCCGGGCGGCAGCACCGATATCCTGGCGCGCATCCTGCAGCCGCGCCTGTCGCAGGAGCTGGGCGGACGCGCGGTCGTGGTCGAGAACCGTCCGGGCGCCGCCAGCCAGATCGCCACGGCCTTCGTGGCCCGGGCCGAACCTGATGGCAACACGCTGCTGGTGAGCTTCGACAACCACGGCATCAATCCCGCCGTGAAACCCAAGCTGCCGTACGACACGTTCAAGGACTTCGTCGCCATCACGCAGACCGTGCGCTTTCCGCTGGTTCTTGGCGCCAACCCGTCCGTGCCCGGCGACAACCTGAAGGACTTCCTGGCCGCCGCGGCCAAGCAGCCCGCCAACCGCTACAACTACGCGTCGACCGGTGTGGGCTCGCTGAACCATCTTGCGCCAGAAGAGCTCAAGCGCCTGTCGAAGGTGGAACTGCTGCATGTGCCTTATGGCGGCGGCGGGCCGGCGATCCAGGCCGTGGTGGGCGGGCAGGCCAACATGACCTGGCTCAGCTTCGCCGCGCTGCGCGGCCAGATCCAGGCGGGCAAGATCAAGCCCCTGGCGGTCGCCGGCGAAAAGCGGCTGGCCGACCTGCCCAACGTGCCCACGGTGGCGGAGTCCGGTTTTCCCGGATTCGTCGCCTATTCCTGGAGCGGCATGTTCGCGCCCAAGGGCACGCCCGAGGCCACCATCAAGAAGCTGACCCGCGATTTCAAGACCGTGCTGGCCGACCCGGACGTACGCAAGAAACTGGGCGAGGCGGGCTTCGAGATCGTGGCCTCCGACGGTCCCGCGCTGGATGCCTATGTGAAGGCCGAATACGAACGTTGGAACGCCTTCATCAAGACCAGCAACATCAACCTCGAAAACTGACGCGCCGGCGGCCTGGCGGGCCGCAGCCCGTAGCGTCAAGCAAGCATGGAGACGACATGAATACCCTGACCGGCGCGGAAGCGATGGTGCGCATGCTGCAGCACAACGGCGTCCAGCATATTTTTGGCCTGTGCGGCGATACCAGCCTGCCGTTCTACGATGCCTTGTACCGGCTCGACCACGGCATGCGCCACATCCTCACGCGTGACGAACGCAGCGCGGGCTACATGGCCGACGCGTATGCACGGGTGACGGGCAAGGTGGGCGTATGCGAAGGCCCCAGCGGCGGCGGCGCGACCTATCTGCTGCCCGGCCTGGTGGAGGCCAACGACTCGTCGGTGCCCGTGCTGGGCATCACATCGGACGTGGCGGTCGGTTCGCGCGGCAAGTATCCGCTGACCGAGCTGGACCAGGAGGCGCTGTACCGCCCGCTGACCAAATGGAACCGCACGATCGATCGCGCCGACCAGATCCCGGGCATGGTGCGGGCGGCCTTCCGCCACATGACCACCGGCAAGCCGGGCGCCGCTCATCTGTGCTTTCCCTATGACGTGATGAAACAGCAAGTGGACGCGGCTGACATCTGGACGCAGCCCGAGCACGGCAGCTACCCGGCCATGCGCTACGCGCCGGACCCCGCCGACGTGGCGCGGGCCGCGCAGCGGCTGGCCGGCGCGCGTTCGCCCGTCATCATCTGCGGCGGCGGCGTGGTCATCGCCGGCGCCAGCGCCGCCTTGCAGGATTTGGCGGAGATGCTGAAAGCGGCCGTCTGCCTGACGGTCAGCGGGCAGGGCAGCCTGGCCGACACGCATCCGCTCAACGCCGGCGTGGTCGGCTCCAACGGCGGCGTCATGGCCACGCGCGACGTGGTGGCCGCCGCCGACGCCGTGCTGTTCGTGGGTTGCCGCGCGGGCTCCACGTCCACCGAGCACTGGCGCTTTCCGAGTCGCGACGTGCCGATCCTGCACATCGACGTGGATCCCTCGGTGATCGGCGCCAACTACCGCACCGAAGTCGGCATGGTGGGCGATGCCCGGCTGGCGCTGGAGGCCCTGGCCGTCGAGGTGCGCGAGCGCCTGGCGCATCGGCCCGCCGACGCGGTCGACGGCTCGGTGCTGGCCGGCCGCGCGAAGCAGGCGCGGCGCGAACAGCTGGAATCGCTGGCCGCCGGCCTGGATACGCCGATCCGGCCCGAGCGCGTGGTGCAGTCGCTGAACCGTCTGCTGCCGGATGATGCGGTGGTCTGCGCCGATCCCGGCACGCCGTGCCCGTATTTCTCCGCGTACTACGATGTGTCGCGTCCCGGTCGCCACTTCATCACCAACCGCGCGCATGGAGCGCTGGGCTTTTCCATGTCGGCCGCCATGGGCGCGTGGGTGGGGCGGCCGCAGTCCAAGTGTGTCGCGGTCATGGGCGATGGCAGCTTCGGCTTCACGGTCGGCGAACTGGAAACAATTGTGCGGCACAAGGCGCCGCTGCTGATGGTGGTGTTCTCGAACTCGGTCTATGGCTGGATCAAGGCCAGCCAGAAGGCCGGCTACGACAAGCGCTACTACAGCGTGGATTTCGATCGCACCGACCACGCCCGCATTGCCGAAGCCTATGGCGTGAAGGCATGGCGGGTGGAAGATCCGGCCAAGCTGGACGCGGCGATCAAGGCCGCGCTGGAGCATGATGGCCCGGCCCTGATCGACGTGCTGGCACAGCCGCTGCAGGATGCGGCGGCGCCGGTCAGTCAGTGGATGGGGTGATGCGTGGCCGATGCGTCCAGGACCTTGTCGATCAGGTGATTGACGCCGGTGCAGATATCGGCCTGATCGACGCCGTAGATGTGCAGCGAGATCGCCACGCCGGGGCTGGCGTTGCCCAGCCTGTGGATCTGGTGCAGGCCCTGCGTGGCCGTGACGATGTCGCCCGGCCGGCGCGTGGCTCCGCCGCAAGCAATGGCGGCGGACGCGTCCGCGTCCCAGCGGTAGTGGGTTTCGGACAGCTCGCCCTGCAGGACCTGGTAGGTGCACCAGGTCTTGTGGCCGTGCACCGGGCTGAACTGTCCCTGGCGCCAGATCAGGTAGGCGATGGTGAAGGCGCCGTGCGGATCCGCGTAGGCGATGTGCCGCGTATAGGATTCGGCACGGCCGGCGCGCAGCGCTTCGGGCAGGCCTTGCAGGATGCCATTGACGCTGGCGACGCTGGAGGCGAGGTCGCGCAGCAGCGCGCGGGCCGCGGTCATCTGCGCGGCTTGAACCGACTCGCACAGCGTGCGCAGATCGGGGCAGGCAGTTTGGACGTCGGACATGGGATCAGCCGCGGTGTGGACAGACCTTCATCTTAGGGGTTCAGGCTGGAATGCCTTTGCCAAATCGGCGGATGTGGCGGTGAAGATTAGAAAAAAATTCCACGCCGGTGGCGGGGGCGCGCTCCTATACTGACTGCCTTCGGCCGCAGACAGCCGGCCATGCCGCAAGCCCGCCAGACAGGGGCTGCGGCACGGACCAGCAAGGGGAAAGCATGGATCTGGGAATCAAGGGCAGGACGGCGCTGGTGTTCGGCGGCAGCCGTGGCATGGGGCGCGCCTGCGCGCAGCAACTGGCGCGCGAGGGCGTGTCGGTGACGATCGCGGCGCGCAATCCGGAGCGCCTGGAGCAGGCCGCCGCCGAGATCGCGCGCGAAACCGGCATTGGCGTGGGCTGGGTCTCGGCCGACCTGACGCTGCCGGCCGGACGCGACGCGGCCATCGCCGCCTGCCCGCATCCGGACATCCTGATCAACAACGCCGATGGACCGCTGCCCGGGGACTTCCGCGACTGGTCGCACGAGGACTGGGTCGCCGCGCTGGACGCCATGATGCTTGGTCCCATCGACATGATCCGGCGCGTGGTCGACGGCATGGTCGAGCGCCGCTTCGGGCGCATCGTCAACATCGTGTCGCGCAGCGTGAAGGCGCCGCATGCCGAGCTGGGGTTGTCCAATGGCGCGCGCTCCGGCTTGATCGGTTTTGTCGGCGGCGTGGCGCGACAGACCGTGCGGCACAACGTCACCATCAACAACCTGCTGCCGGGCGTCTTCGCCACCGACGCGCAGGCCCGCCACATTCGGGGCATGATGGACCAGTTCCCGGGCAAGAGCTTCGAGCAGGTCTGGGACGAGCGCGGGCGTTCCAATCCGGCGGGCCGCTACGGCGAGCCCGAGGAGCTGGGCGCCTTGTGCGCCTATGTATGCTCCGCCCAGGCCGGCTACCTGACGGCGCAGAACATCCTGCTCGACGGCGGCGGCTATCCCGGAGTGTATTAGGTTAGGTCCCCCCCGAAGCGCTGCGCGCTTCCCCCCAGGGGGCGCCGGTGGCGGACCGGCGGAGCCGGATCCGCGCGGCCCCCATTTGGGGCGGCCGTGCCAGGGAGAGGCGCAGTGCCCGGTGGCGCCAGCATTGCCGTTTTCTTGGCAGGATCGGGGCGGACCCCGTGCTGCGGATGTTGGAGTGACATTGAGAACAAGGAAAGGACATTCATGAAAGTGCTGGTGTTGGGCGCTGGCGTCGCGGGCGTTGCGGCGGCCTACTACCTGTGGCGGGACGGACATGAGGTCGTCGTGGCGGACCGCCGGCCGGCTGCCGCGCTGGAGACCAGCTTCGGCAACGCGGGCGGGCTGTGTCCCAGCTTCGCCGGGCCCTGGGCCGCGCCGGGCATGATCGGCAAGGTGCTGAAGATGTCCCTGCAGCGCAATTCCGCCATCCGCTTCTCGTTCACGCCCGAACCGCGCAAGCTGGCCTGGCTGGCGCGCTGGATGGGGCAATGCAATGCCGAGCGGTTCCGCGTCAACAAGCTGCGCATGCAGCGGGTGGCGCATTACAGCTTTGCCTGCCTGAAGGAGATCGCAGGCGCGGGCCTGCCCATCGAATTCGATTTCCATCAGGACGGCACGCTGCAGCTGTTCCGCGATGAGGCCGGCCTGAAGGCGGTTCCCGGCATCACCCGCGCGCTGGATGAATTCGAAGTGCCGTGGCGCTTCCTTGAGGGGGCCGACGCGGCGAGCGTCGAGCCGGCGCTGGCGCATACGAAGGCGCCTGTCGCGGGCGCGCTGTTCCTGCCGGCCGATGGCTCCGGCGACAGCTACAAGTTCGCCACCGGGATGAGCGCTTACCTGCAAGGCCAGGGCGTCGACTTCCGCTATGGCGTCGAGATCCGGCGCCTGGTCGGGCAGGGCGGCCGCATTGCCGGCGCCGATACGGATCAGGGCATGCTGGCGGCCGACGCCTATGTGGTGGCGTTGGGCGGGCAAAGCCCCTTCCTGTTGCGGCCGCTGGGGTTGAAGCTGCCCATCTATCCGCTCAAGGGCTACTCCATTACCGCCGACGTCACCGATGCCGGCCGCGCGCCGCAGGCCGCCATCATGGACGAGCACAACAAGGTGATGATTTCGCGGCTGGGTTCGCGGATCCGGGCCGCGGGCATGGCCGAATTGAAGGGCTATGGGCTGGAGGTGGATGCGGGGCGGGTGGCCTTCCTGACGTCCGTGGTGCGCGAATGGTTCCCGCAGGGCATCGCGCTGGACCGTGCCCAGGCCTGGGCCGGGCTGCGGCCGATGACGCCGGACGGCCCGGCCATCCTGGGCCGGACGCGCTACGAAAACCTGTTCCTGGACTGCGGCCACGGCTCCAACGGCTGGACGCAGGCATGCGGAACGGGCAAGATTGTGGCCGATATCGTGGCCGGCCGGCCGCCGGAGGTGGACATGGAAGGCCTGACGGCGGAGCGCTACGCGTCATGAGCCGGTCTGCCGGATCGTTGGAAAGTCGAGGAAAGGGCATGGACCAGACCGACATCAAGATTCTCGCGCTGCTGCAAAAGGACGCGACCTGTTCCGTGGCCGAGATCGCCGAGCAGGTGAACCTGTCCGTCACGCCGTGCTGGCGGCGCATCCAGAAGCTCAAGGACGATGGCGTCATCGCGCGCAACGCGATCCTGCTGGACCCGAAGGCGCTGGGCCTGAACCTGACCGTGTTCGTGTCCATCAAGACCAGCCAGCACAACGCCAAGTGGACGCAGAGCCTGATCAACGCGGTGATGGCGCTGCCCAATGTGGTCGAGTTCCACCGCATGGCCGGCGATATCGATTACCTGCTCAAGGTCGTGGTCGAGGACATGGCCGCCTACGACCGCTTCTACCGTCGCCTGATCGAAGCGGTGGACCTGCTGGACGTGAGCGCCAGCTTCTCGATGGAAGTCATCAAGAGCACCACCGAGCTGCCGCTGGACGCGGTCTGAGCGCCGATTTCGCGCCCGAAAAGGGCGAGGAATCCGCCCGCGCAATTTTTTTCCCTTTCCGGCCCTGTCCGCGAAACGCAAATTTCTTTCGGTGCGTTGCTTAAGCCCTATCTCGCAATGCTTTTGCGCGCGCGCCGGCGTAGGATATCGCCCATTCTCCGCATGGGAATGAATCGGGATATCAAAGGGTCCTCATGGCTTTGGCAGTACCCGCCGCCGGCGATTGCGCCGGTCTGGCTCAGTCGCAGCAATCCCCGGCCCGACGCGCGGCGTCGGTGGACGATCTTCTGACCGGCTGGAACGGCAGCGACGATCTCTGGGTATTCGCCTATGGTTCCCTGATCTGGCATCCCGGCTTCGCCTGGCGCGAGCGGCGGCTTGCGACGGTGCGTGGCTATCACCGTTCCCTGTGCCTGTGGTCGCACGACCATCGCGGCTCGCCGGACAATCCCGGCCTGGTGTTCGGCCTGGACCGCGGCGGCTGTTGCCGTGGCGTCGCCTTCCAGATCGCCGCCAGTGACGTGCGGACGGTCTTCGACACGCTTTGGCGTCGCGAGATGGTGACCGGCGCTTACTGCCCGCGCTGGCTGACCTGCCATACCAAGGAAGCGCCCGTGCGCGGGCTGGTGTTCCTGCTCAACCGCGCCTGTCAGGAATACGCGGCCGACGTCAGCGATGACCGGCTGCTGGCCTCCGTGCGCAACGCGGTGGGCCATTCCGGCCCGTGCCTGGACTATGTGATTGAAACCGAGCGTGCCTTGCGCGCGCACGGCATCGACGATATGCGCCTGGGCGAGCTGGTACGGCGCCTGGGGCAGCCCTGCTGAAACCGGAGCTGGCCGTCAGAACGACCAGCGGCCGAACATGAACAGCACGTTGCCGTTGCCCTTGCCCCCGGGAATGTAGGTGGCGTAGAGCATGGCGTCCTTGTAGCCGGCCGAGACCAGCGGGAGCACGCCGGGGAAGGGGATGTAGTGCATGATGTCCTGGCGCGCGGTCAGGAACACGGTGTAGCCGGCGCCCAGGCGGAAATTCTCGCTGACCCGGCCGATCTTCAGGAAGCCGTAGCCGGCGATCGGCTGGACCTTGCTGTGCGAGTCCAGGAAGGCCATGCCATACAGGCCTTGCCAGTCGCCGTCCTCGTCGTAGAGGCTGCGGCCGTAGCCGCCGCCCCAGGCGCGCTCGTTGAAGCTGCGGATCTTTTCCGCGCTGTACATGGAGCGGTTGTGCCAGGAATAGCCGCTGATATAGAGGTCGTTATTGCCTTCGGACCAGATCTGGTCCAGCCGGGTACAGGCCGATTGCGCCCAGGAGGGCAGGTTGTCACAAGCCTGGGCGCTGACGGTGAAAACCGAGAGCGCCACGCCGAGCAGGGCAGTCCGGAGTCTGGCGATCATTACAGGAATAGGCAGAAGAAATGACAAGCCTATTACTGTACTTGATGGGCTAGGGTTTTCCCTGTCGGTATTCTGTCAAAATTGGTCGACAAGTGTGCAGCGCAACCCTTTTCAGCCGAGGCTGGGGGGCGCTGCTACAGCAGGAAGAGCGTCGCCAATCCCAGGAAAATGAAGAAACCCAGGGAATCGGTGGCGAAGGTAAGCAGCACCGACGAGCCCATGGCGGGATCCTTGCCGAAGCGCGCGCGCACCATGGGCACCAGCACGCCGACCGAGGCGCCGACCAGCATGTTGCAGATCATTGCGGCCATCATCACCAGGGCGATGGCGACGGAGTGCGAGATCGCCCAGGCGAATAGCGCCGCGACCAGGCTGCCGCACAGCCCCACCATCAGCGTGACGAACAGCTCGCGCTTGACCAGCTGCCAGAGGTTGCGTCCGGTGATCCGGCCCATCGCCAGCGCCCGGATGATCAGGGTCATGGTCTGGTTGCCGGAATTGCCGCCGATGCCGGCGACGATGGACATCAGGAAGGCCAGGATCACGATCTGGCTGACCGTGCCCTCGAACTGCGACGCCACGAACGAGGCCGTGGCGGCGGTACAGAGATTGAACAGCAGCCAGGGCGCGCGGTTGCGCAGCGCGGTGGACACGGGGGCGAAGATGTCTTCTTCCTGCAGGCCGGCGCGTGACAGCGCCTGCTCCTGCGAGTCTTCGCGCATCACGTCCACCACGTCGGCGATGGTGACGCGGCCGATCAGTCGGCCCTGGTCGTCCATCACGGGGGCCGAGACCAGGTCATAGCGCTCGAAGGCGCCGGCCGCGTCGGCGTCCGAGTCCAGCGGATTGAGCGTCAGGAAGTCGGAATTCATGACCGCCCGCACCTCGGTTTCCGGCTCGCTGACGAGCAGGCGCGACAGCGGCAGGATGCCCTGCAGCTTGTCCTGGCGGTCGACCACGAAGATCTGGTCGGTATGGTCGGGCAGCTCGTGCAGGCGGCGCAGGTAGCGCAGCACCACCTCCAGCGTCACGTCCTCGCGCACCCGGACCATCTCGAAGTCCATGATGGCGCCCACGCTGTCCTCCGGATAGCCCATGGCTTCCAGCAGCTGCGCCCGCTCTTCCTCGGTCAGGCCCTTCTGGACTTCCGCCACCACGTCGGGCGGCAGGTCCGGAGCCAGGTCGGCCAGCTCGTCGGCGTCCATGTTGCCGGTCGCCGCCACCAGGTCCTGGCGGTCCATCGCCTCGATCAGCGATTCGCGTACCCAGTCCTCGACCTCGAGCAGCACGTCGGCGTCGTGTTCGGGGCTGACCAGCTTCCAGATCGTCTGCCGCTCGTCCTTGGGCAGCGATTCGAGGATGAAGGCGATGTCGGCCGGATGCAGGCCGTCCAGCAGGGTCTTGAGCTCGGCTTCGTGCTGCCGGTGAACCAGGTCCTCGACCAGGTTGGCCTTGGCGTCGCCTTCTTCCTGACGATGCACCAGATCGGCGACCAGCTGCTGGCGACGCAGGCGTTCCTGCACTTCGGCCAGGGCGTGCTGGGCGTCTTCCGGGTCGAGGCGGCGGGGCGTCGCGGGCAGCTTGTGCGCGGCGGCGGATTGCGTCATGCGTTACGGCTCAAAGTTTGGGTAGAGGACGGCTGCGGCGGGCTTCGTCGGTGGCGACGTAGGTCAGGACGGCCTCGGTGACCTTGACGACTTCGGCGTCCAGACGCTGGCGCTCGGCATAGACTTCGACGGACACCGTGATCGAGGTGTTGCCGGTCTTGACGATGGCGGCGTAGAAGCTGAGCAGGTCGCCCACGAACACGGGCTCCTTGAACTGGAAGGCGTTGACCGCCACCGTGGCCACGCGGCCCGCGGCGCGGCGCGCCGCCGGGATCGAACCGGCGATGTCCACTTGCGACATGATCCAGCCGCCGAACACGTCCCCGTGGATGTTGGCGTCCGCCGGCATCGGCATGACGCGCAGCACGGCGTCGCGATTGGCGGGCAGGGTGGTGAAGGGGGTGGGGGTGCTGGAGGACATGCGGCTGGCTCCAATGCCTGGAAACCAGCCGATTATGCAGGAAAAACAAGACCGCGGCGCGCGCGCCGCGGTCGTTGCGGGCCGGGTCCGGCTCAGGACGCCAGCTTGACGATGCCGTAGCCGCCGACCAGCAGCCAGACGTACAGGATCAGGCCCAGGGCCATGACGCGGGGACCGGCCTTCTTGATCTGCGCGAAGCGGGTTTCGATGCCCAGCGCCGTCATGGCCATGGTCAGCGCGAACACGTCCAGGCGGCGCAGCGCGGCCACGGCGTCCGCCGGCAGGATGTTCAGCGAATTGATGATGGCCAGCGCCAGGAAACCGATGGCGAACCAGGGGATGGGCAGCTTGGCGCCCTTGCCCTGGCCGCCGGCATGGCTGGCGGCGTTGCGCAGGTACATGCCGAGCACCAGCAGTACAGGCACCAGCAGGGCCACGCGGGTCATCTTGACGATGGTGGCTACTTCCGTCGTGGCCGGGTCCACGTTGCTGGCCGCGCCCACCACCTGGGCGACCTCGTGGATGGTGCCGCCGATGTAGATGCCCAGCGCCTGGGTGTCCAGGTTGAGCCAGCCGGCATGGTAGAGCACCGGGTACAGGAACATGGACAGCGTGCCGAACAGCACTACCGTGGCGACGGCCACCGCGCTCTTGTGGGGCGCCGAGCGCAGGGTGGGCTCGAACGCCAGCACGGCGGCCGCGCCGCAGATGGCGCTGCCGGCCGAGGTCAGCATGGCGGTGTCGCGGTCCAGGCCCAGCAGGCGCTGGCCGACCACGGTGCCGATCAGCAGCGTGCCCAGCACCACGGCCACGGAGACCGCCAGGCCGGGCAGGCCCACGGCCACGATCTGCTGGATGCTGATGTTCAGGCCATAGAAGGCCACGGCGATGCGCAGCAGCCGGCGGGCAGTGAAGTTGACGCCCACGCCCCAGTCCGCCGGCATGGTGCCGCGCAGGAAGTTGCCATAGAGCATGCCGCAGACGATGCCGACCACCAGCGGCGAGAAACCCATCTGGCGGATGGCGGGCAGGTCCGCCAACTGCATCACGGCGGCGGCCATCAGGCCGACGAACAGGACGCCGTTGAGTTTGTCGCGCCAGGGCGTGGCGGCGGGGGCGGCCGCGTGGGCGGCGGGCGAGGCGGGAAGCGGGGCGGCGGTGCTGGTCGAAGCGCTCATGGCGGGCCTTCTGGAATATCTAAATAACTGGCTGGAATATTAAATTTGCCAGCGTTATTTGAAAAATCTTTATTTTGAATATTTAATATCAGTAATTCTGATATCTTTGTCTGTCCTACCGCCATGACGCCAGATCAACTGCTCACCTTCGCCTGTGTGGCCGACACCGGCAACATCAGTCGCGCCGCGCAGACGCTGCACCTGTCGCAGCCGGCGGTGTCGGGCCAGCTGCGCATGCTGCAGGAATGGTTCGGCGAGCCGCTATACCGCCGCAGCGGCCATGGCATCGCGCTGACCGAGGCCGGCGAGCGGCTGGCCGAGCAGGCCCGGCAACTGCGGCAGGTGTATCGGCAGGCGCAGGCCGTGCGCGAATCCTGGCGCGGGCTGGAGACGGGCGTGCTGCGCCTGGGCGCCAGCACCACGCCGGCGAGTTATCTTCTGCCCAGGTTGGTGGCCGAGTTCCGGCAGGCCTTTCCGGCCGTGAGCCTGCACCTGTCGGATGGCAACACGCGCGAGATCGTCGAACGGTTACCCGTCCTGGATCTGGCCTTCATCGAAGGCGACGTGCCTGCCGGGCTGCCGGCCGACACGGCCGTGCATGCCTGGCGCCAGGATGAAGTGGTGGCCATCGTGCGCGCCGACCATGCGCTGTCGGGCAAGGGCGCCGTGACGCTGCGCGATCTGGCCGCGTCGCCGCTGGTCATGCGCGAGCCCGGTTCGGGGGTGCGGCGGCTGGTCGAGCGCGCCTTCGCCGATGCCGGCCTGGCGCCGTCGGTGGGGCTGGAACTGGCGGGCGTGGAGGGGGTGAAGCAGGCGGTGCGCGCCGGTCTGGGCGTGGGCTTCGTGTCGGTGATGTCGATGCGGCACGAGGACGGCGCGCTGGCCGCGTTGCGGCTGCTGCCCCGGCCGCTGACGCGCACGCTGAGCATCCTGGTGCCGCACGCGGATGCTGCGGCCCGAGCCGCCGGCCGTTTCCTGGCGATGTGCATGGCGGTCGGGCCGGGGGATGGCGCCTAGGATCGCGCGCCGCGCACGGCGTCAATGGCCCGGCCAGAGCCGGGCCGCCGGATGGCCAGGGTTCAGGCCTGGGGCTTGGCCAGGCGCTGCAGCGCCAGCTGGACCCAGTACGTGCCGCCCAGCGGCAGCAGCTCGTCGTTGAAGTCGTAGCTGCCGTTGTGCAGCATGCACGGCCCCAGTCCGTGGCCGTGGGCGCGATGCTCGCCCATGCCGTTGCCGATCCAGACGTAGCAGCCGGGCAGTTCCTGCAGCATGAAGGCGAAGTCCTCGGCGCCCATGGTGGGCTGGACGTGGTCGTCGACCATGTCCTCGCCGACGATGCCGCGCAGCACCTCGGCGCAGAAGGCGGCTTCGTCGGGATGGTTGATGGTGGGCGGGTAGTTGCGCTGGAACTTGAACTCCACTTCGCAGCCCATCGCCGCGCAGGTGTGGCGCGCGATCTCTTCCATACGGCGTTCGATCAGGTCCAGCACGTCCAGCGTGAAGGTGCGTACCGTGCCGCGCAGCTCGGCGTGGTTGGGCACCACGTTGTCGGCGCTGCCGGCGTGGATCTGGGTGATGCTCAGCACCGCGGCGTCGAGCGGGTTGCGGTTGCGCGTGATGATGGTCTGCAGCGATTGCGCCATCTGTACCGCCGCCATGACCGGGTCGACGCCCAGGTTGGGCATGCCGGCGTGCGTGCCCTTGCCCTTGATGACGATCGAGAACTCGTTGCTGGACGCCATGATGGGGCCGGGCGTCAGGCCGAACTTGCCGGGCGGCATGCCGGGCCAGTTATGCATGCCGAACACGGCTTCCATCGGGAAGCGCGTGAACAGGCCGTCGTCGATCATGCGCTTGGCGCCGCCGCCGCCTTCCTCGGCCGGCTGGAAGATCACGTAGACCGTGCCGGCGAAATCGCGGTGCTGCGACAGGTAGCGGGCCGCGGCCAGCAGCATGGCCGTGTGGCCGTCGTGGCCGCAGGCGTGCATCTTGCCGTCGTGCTGGCTGGCGTGGGCGAAGGTGTTCGCTTCCTGCATGGGCAGCGCGTCCATGTCGGCGCGCAGGCCGACCGCGCGCTCGCCGGGGAGCTTGCCGCGGATGATGCCGACCACGCCGGTGCCGCCCAGGCCGCGATCGATCTCGATGCCCCATTCCTCAAGCTTGGCCGCGACGACGTCGGCGGTGCGGAACTCTTCAAAAGCCAGTTCGGGATGCGCGTGGATGTCGCGCCGGATGCCGGCGATATCGTTGTGCCAGGCGACGATGGGTTCGAGCAGTTTCATGGGGAAAATTCGGGGGACGAAAGGGAACTCAACAAGGGTATCATCATTCGAAAATCGAATTAATGGAGGCAAACACTATGGTTCGTCCGTGGCTCGCGCACTATCCGCAAGGTGTTCCCCAAGAGATTTCCACCGAGGGCTATGCCTCGCTGGTCGATTTGCTGGACCGGGCGTGTCAGCGCCATGCGGCCCGCACCGCCTGCACGGCGATGGGCACCGACATCACCTACGCCCAGCTCGACGCGCATGCCCGCGCCTTCGCCGCGTGGCTGCAGTCGTTGAACCTGCCCAAGGGTTCGCGCGTCGCGCTGATGATGCCCAACGTGCCGGCCTACCTGGTCAGCATGCTGGGCGCGTTGCGGGCCGGCCATATCGTGGTCAACGTCAACCCGCTGTACACGGCCGAAGAGCTGCAGCGCCAGCTGCTGGACAGCGGCGCCGCGGTCATCGTGATCCTGGAAAACTTCGCGCGCACCTTGCAGAACGTGCGCACCCGCGGCGAGCTCAAGCACATCGTCGTGACCGGTCCCGGCGACCTGCTGGGCGGGCTCAAGGCGCCGCTGGTCAACTTCGTGGCGCGCCATATCAAGAAGATCGTGCCGGCCTGGCAGATCGACGGCGCGCGCATGCTGCCGGCGGTCCTGGCCGACGGCGCGCGGCGGCCGTTCACGCCTCCGGCGCTGTCGATGGACGACGTGGCCGTGTTGCAATACACCGGCGGCACCACCGGCGTGCCCAAGGGCGCCATGCTGTCGCATCGCAACCTGACCGCCAATGTGTTGCAGACCGAGGCCGTGGCCCAGCCAGTGATCCACGACCTGGCGGATCGCCAGCTCACCATCCTGAGCGCGCTGCCGCTGTATCACGTGTTCGCGATGACGGTTTGCGGCCTTTACGGGTTGCATGCGGGCATGCGCAACGTGCTCATCATCAATCCGCGCGACCAGCCTTCGCTGATCAACGCCTGGCGCAAGGTGCCCATCAATCTGTTCCCCGGCGTCAATACGCTGTTTAACGCGCTGGCGCACAACGAGGACTTCGCCAAGCTGGATTTCTCCGTGCTGCGGCTGACGCTGGGCGGCGGCATGGCGGTGCAGCAGGCGGTGGCCGAGCGCTGGCTGAAGATCACCGGACGGCCCCTGATCGAAGGCTACGGCCTGTCCGAGACCTCGCCGGTGGCCACGGTGAATCCCACCGACGCCACCGCCTATTCCGGTTCCATCGGCCTGCCGCTGCCGTCTACCGACGTGGCCATCCTGGACGACGCGGGCAATGAGGTGCCGCTGGGCGAACGCGGCGAGGTCGGCATCCGCGGGCCGCAGGTCATGCTGGGCTACTGGCGCAAGCCGGAAGAGACGCGCCAGTCCATGACGGCCGACGGTTACTTCCGCACCGGCGACATCGGCATCATGGACGAGCAGGGCTACACGCGCATCGTCGACCGCAAGAAGGACATGATCGCGGTGTCCGGCTTCAAGGTTTATCCGAATGAAGTCGAGGCCGCCGTGGCCCAGCATCCGGGCGTGCTGGAATGCGCGGCCATCGGCGTGCCGGACGAACACTCGGGCGAGGCGGTGAAGGTATTCGTGGTGAAGAAGGATCCGTCGCTGACCGAGGAGCAGGTCCAGCAATGGTGCAAGGACAAGCTCACGGGCTACAAGCGCCCGCGCTACGTGGAGTTCCGCGACGAGCTGCCCAAGAGCAACGTGGGCAAGATCCTGCGCCGCGAGCTGCGGCCCGACGTCGAGGCGGCGGCCAGGCCCGTGGCCTGACCGGGCGCGGGTTCAGTCTTGCTTGTCCAGGTGCGGGGCGATCATTTCGTGCAGGGCCTGGCCGATGGCGGCGTTGCCCGCCACGACCCGGCCGCCGATCGGCCAGGAGTCGCGCTTGTGCATGTCTGAGCAGATACCGCCGGATTCGCGCACCAGCAGCGTGCCGGCGGCCACATCCCAGGGCGCCAGCCCCATTTCCCAGTAGCCGTCATAGCGGCCGCAGGCTGTCCAGGCCAGGTCCAGCGCGGCAGCGCCCATGCGGCGCACGCCGCGCGCGCGGTTGATCGCGTCATGCAGCATGGGCATGTATTGCCCGGCGAAGGAAAAGTCGCGGAAAGGGAAGCCGGTGGCCAGCACCGCGTCATCCAGCGTCTGCGTGCGCGAGCATGAGATGCGCCGGCCATTGAGCCATGCGCCCAGGCCGTAGACGGCGGTGAACAGCTCTTCGCGGCAGGGGTCGTAGACCACGCCAACCACCGGCGTGTCCTCGGCCAGCGGCTGGCCGGCAGACACCGATGCGCCGGCATGCGCGATCAATGCGATGGAAACCGCGTAGTGGGGGATGTCGTGCAGGAAATTGGTGGTGCCGTCCAGCGGGTCGATGTACCAGGTGGCGCTGCCTTGGGCCTGTCCGCCGGTTTCCTCGGCCACGATGCCGAACTGCGGCGTGCGCGCGCGCAGCTCCTGGATAATGGCGGCTTCGGCTTCGCGGTCGGCCTGCGAGACCAGATCGTTGCGCGCCTTGCGATCGATCACGAGATCGGCGCGGTGATGCGCGTAGGATTGCAGGATGGCGGCGCCGGCGTGCGCGGCGGTGACCGCCGCGTCGATCGTGGCGCACAGGTCTATGGGCGAACCCATCGAGCGGGGCTGATCGTAGGTATCCATGCGGCCAGTGTACGCCCCGCATGCGTCAGCCTTGTTGCGTCCGGCCCCAAAACCGCGCCGCCCGTGGCGTGCATCCAACGTCGGCGCCGCGTGGCCGGGCTGCGCAGGACCGTCATGTCGTCCGATAATTCGCGTCATTCCCGAATCTGCTGGAATCCTGGTCCCTCATGTCTTCGTCTTATGTTCCCCTGGCGCCGGCGACGGTTGCCCTCGATGCCGAAGGCCGGCTCTACAGTCCGGCCTATGGCGACGTCTACCATTCGCCGGCGGGGGCGTTGGGCCAGGCCGAGCATGTGTTCCTGCGGGGCAATGGCCTGCCGGAACGCTGGCGCGGCAGGGATGCTTTCACGGTCTGCGAGACCGGGTTCGGGCTGGGCCTGAATTTCCTGGCGCTGTGGCGGGCATGGCGCGACGATCCGGCGCGCAGCGCGGCGCTGCACGTGTTGGCGGTCGAGGGACATCCCTTCGCCCCGGTTGATCTGGCCGCGCTGCTGGCGCGCTACGCGCCCGAGTTGTTGGCCGGCCTGGCGCAAGAGCTGGCGGCTCAATGGCCGCTGCCGTTGCCAGGCTTGCACCGGCTCGAATTCGACGGCGGGGCCGTCACGCTGACGCTGGCCTTTGGCGAGGCGCAAACCGTGGCGTCGCGTTTGGACGCCTGCGTGGATGCGTACTTCCTGGATGGCTTCGCGCCCGGACGCAACCCGCGCATGTGGGAGCCGGCGTTGCTGCGTGAACTCGCCGCCATGGCAGCGCCCGGCGCGACCCTGGCCACCTGGGCCTGCACCGGCGAGCTGCGCAAGGCGCTGTCCGAATCCGGTTTCGACGCGCGCCGTGAAGCCGGCTATGGCGGCAAGTGGCACATGACCGTCGCCACTGCCCGGGCAGAGGGCGCGCGGGCCGTGCAGGCGCGCGCCCGCGTTCGGCCGCGCGGCCATGCCGTCGTGGTGGGCGCGGGCCTGGCCGGCGCCGGCATCGCGCAGGGCCTGGCGCTGCGCGGTTGGCGCGTGACCGTGCTGGACGCGGCACGCGCCGAGGGCGCGCCGGCGCATGCCGGCCACGTGGCGGCGGCGCTGACGCCGGTGGTGGCGCGTGACGACAACGCGCGCGCCCGGCTGTCGCGCGCGGGCAGCGCGCGAGCGCTGGCGCGATGGCGTGGCTTGCCCGAGGGCGCCGCGCCGCGTGTCTGCGGCACGGTGCAATTGGAGCGCGACGAAGGGCGCGCGGCGGCGCTGGCGGGCACCTTGGAAACACTGGCGTTTCCCGCCGAATGGGTGCGGCAGGTCGATCGCGATGAAGCCGGCGCGCTGGCCGGCATGCCGGTGGCGCGCGGCGGCGTGTATTTCGCGCAGGGCATGCTGGTGCAGCCGGGCCGCCTGATCGAAACTTTGCTGGCCTTGCCCGGCGTGACGGTACTGCCGGCGCAGGTCGCGCGCGTCCATCAGGATGGCGGGCAGTGGCAGGCGCTGGACGCGGCGGGCCGGGAACTGGCGCGGGCGGACACGATGATCCTGGCCAACGCGGCCGGCGCCCGCGGCGTGCTGGATGCCAGCGGACTGCTGGAGCCCTGGCTGCCGCGCGTGGCGCAGATGCACGCGCTGGCCGGCGAAGTCACGCTGTTGCCCGCCGCGGCGCTGGGCGGCGGGCCGCGTTGCATCATTGGCGGCGAAGGCTATCTGTTGCCCGATACCGGCGAGGGCTGCGTGGCCGGCAGCACCTATGTCCATGGCGCGGAACAGGCGCTGATCAGCGCTGAGGGGCAGCAGGTCGCGTTGGGCAAGGCCGCCGGCTTGCTGGGCGCCGTCGGTCCGGCCTGGAATGCGCTGACGCCCGGCAGCCTGCCCGGTTGGGCGGGGTGGCGGGCGGTTCTGCCCGGCCGCCTGCCCGCCGTGGGGGAATTGGCCCATGCCCCGGGACTATGGATGGCCGCGGGCTATGCCTCGCGCGGGCTTTCCTGGTCGGCGCTCATGGGAGACATGATCGGCGCTCGCCTGATGGGCGAACCTTCGCCCCTGGAGCGGGATCTGGCCGGATTGGTGACGCCCCGTTGAGGGGCGTTGAAAAAGAGGGGTGAACCCTGTTGTAACAGGCCGTTATTGGCGTGCAGTCGCAGAAATTGGGTGAATTTACCGCCAGATAGGCCCGGTTTTATAGGGTTGGGGAGCATTTGCGAGGTGTCGCGACAGGCTGGGTCAGGGACCGATGGCAGGCTTTTGCGGCCCCTTTTTTGTATGAATTGGTCGCCCAAAAGAGGGACCGAGTTTATTTCAAAGCCCAAATCCGTCAAAATAACGGCTTTTGATGGTTTTTGGCTTAAGCCGGGGGATGCTCTGTGCCGCCCAAGTTCGACTTTGCCCATACTACCCAGCTCGATACCGTCGAGCTGTTGACGTCTCGCCCCAGCCGCATCGATTTCGACGCGGGCGACGGGCTGCATCTGGTAGTCGAGGCGCATGCGCCTGGGGTTTTCCGCCTGCGTTTCGGCGAGGCGAGTCTGCTCAATGATGACAAGCCGGGCGCGCGTGCGCGCGCCGTCGCGGAAATGCTGCTCGCGCGCCAAGAGGCCGTGGGCGAGTCTACGATCAGTCCGCGCGACGACGGCGACGGCTGGCGTATCGCGCAAGGAGACGTGACACTCGAGGTCCGCTCCAATCCGGTGCGCGTGGCGCTGTACCGCGGCGAGGACCAAGTCTTCGCGTCCGAGGTTTCCGCGCATACGCCCGCATTCGGCCACAACGCGCTGGACGACGCCGAGGCGGCCGCCTGGACCGCCGGCTTCACGCTGGGCGCCAACGAGCGCGTCTACGGCCTGGGCGAAACCCCGGGCGACCTGAACCGGCGCGAGGAATCCGTCGTGTCCGACGATCCCGAGCACCGCGCGCTGCCTCTGGCCTGGAGCCCGCAAGGCTGGGGCGTTTATGTGAACACCATGCGCCGCGTCGAGCACGCGGTGGGCGCCGCGCCGGCGGATTCGGCCTATGTGCTGACCGTCGACGACGCCGTGCTGGACCTGTTCCTGTTCGCCGGCGAGCCGGGCGAGATCCTGAACCAGTACACCGCGCTGACCGGCCGCGCCGGCCAGCCGGTGCTCTGGGCGATGGGCGCCTGGCTGCAGCAGGCCAGCGGCGAGATGCCCACGCAGACGGTGGCCTTGCTGGCGCGCATGCGCGAGAACCAGATTCCGGTCGACGCCGTGACGCTGGCCCAGCCTGCGGCCTGGGGCTTCCTGTCCGACAAGACCGTGTTCGAATGGGACGCCCAGCGCTTCCCGGACGCCAAGCAGATGCTGGCCCTGTTCCACAAGCACAACGTGCACGTGGCGGCCTCCGGTTTTCCGGGCGTGCTCAAGAGCAGCCCGCTGTTCGAGGAACTGGAAGACCGCGGCTGGCTGCTGTCCAAGGACGATGGCTCGGCGCAGGTGTTCGACGGCATTCCCGCGACGTCCGGCCAGCCTTACGGCCTGCTGGACCTGACCTACCGCGACATCTACAACCTCTGGGTCGAACGCCATCGCCAGCTGATCGAGGACGGGCTCGACGCGCCCGCCTGCGACGCGCAGATCGCCATTCCCGACGGCGTGAACGCGCGCAACGGCGAGACCGGCGCTGCGCTGCGCAGCATGTATCCCTTGCTGGTGCGGCGCGCACTGTTCGACGCCGTGGCTGGCCTGAAGGTGCCGCCCGAAGGCGTGGTGCCCAGTTCCGACCTGTTCCCCGCGGCGCAGCGCCTGCCCTGGCAGACGGGGCCGCAGGCTGAAAACAGCTGGGACGGCCTGCGCCACACGCTGCGCACCGCCTTGTCGATCGGCGCCAGCGGCGTGCCCGTGCAGGTGCACGGCATCGGTTCGGCCTCGCGCGACCTGGCGGGCATGACACCCGAGCTGTACCTGCGCTGGCTGGCCATGGGCGTGTTCTCCGCGAACTTCTCGTTCCAGGGCGTGAACGGCCTGATGCCCTGGGATTTCGGCGACGAGGTCCTGGCGCATGTCCGCACCTGGATGCAGTGGCGTTATCGCCTGGTGCCCTATGTGCTGGGCGCGATCGAGGATTCCGCGCGCACGGGCCTGCCGGTGCAGCGCTCGATGGCGCTGTCCTTCCCCAACGACGAGCATGCCCACGATTGGGACCTGCAATACCTGCTGGGCCCGGCCCTGCTGGTGGCGCCGATCACCGAGCCCGGCAAGAGCGTGCGGGTGTACCTGCCCAAGGGCGACGCCTGGTGGGACCTGAACACGGGCCATCGCTACGAAGGCGGCACCACCTGGACGCTGGAGTGCGAGCTGGGCCAGTTCCCGGTGTTCGGCCGCGAAGGCCACATGCTCTGTCTCGGCCCCGCGGCCCAGCATACGGGCGAGTTCAACTCGGCCCGCATCCTGGACGAGGTCTGGATGTTCGGCATGCCGGTGCACAACCCCGTTGTCATGCGCAACAAGATCCGTGTCATGCAGATGCAGGGCTCGAGCTACATCAAGGGCCTGGAAGGCTTGCGCATATCGCCGTCCGAGGGGCTGGAGGTCAAGCGCCGCGGCGCCGAGGTCCGTATCTCGCGGGCGCGCTGAGCGACAGGGGCAGCGGCCGGACAGGTCCGCCCCCCGGTTTTCCGCGTAACGGAAGCCGCGATGAACAAGGGCAGTCAGGAAGGCTTTCCTTCCCGACTGCCCTTTGCCCTTGATGCGCGGATGCCGCGCCGATGTTTGCCGGCGCGGCTGGCAAACTCTATATTTCTTGTAGTTATAAAAAATGAAAAATACGGTCGTTCTCTTTAGAAGAGAAAAGATACAGAATCGCCTGCCATGATTCACATCGAGAACCTTTCCAAGACCTACGCCACGCCGCATGGCCTGTTCCAGGCGCTGCGCGGCATCAACCTGCACATCGAGCAGGGCGAGGTCTTCGGCATCATTGGTCCCAGCGGCGCTGGCAAGAGCACGCTGGTCCAGTGCATCAACCTGCTGGAGCGGCCCAACGAAGGCTCGATCGCCATCGGCGGCCAGCCGCTGACCGGCCTGGGCGAAGCGCAACTGCGCGCGCAGCGTCGCCGCATCGGCATGGTGTTCCAGGGATTCAACCTGCTGTCGCGCCGCACCGTGTACGGCAACGTCGCGCTGCCGCTGGAAATCGCCGGCGTGCCCAAGAGCGAGATCCCGGCGCGCGTGGAGCGCCTGCTGGCACTGGTCGGCCTGGAGCACCTGCGCGACCGCTATCCCAGCCAGATCAGCGGCGGCCAGAAGCAGCGCGTGGGCATCGCGCGCGCGCTGGCCAATGATCCGGACGTGCTGCTCAGCGACGAGGCCACCTCGGCGCTGGATCCCGAAACCACGCACAACATCCTGGCGCTGCTACGCGACATCAATCGCAAGACCGGCGTGACCGTGGTCATGATCACGCACCAGATGGAAGTGGTGCGCGAGGTCTGCGACCGCGTGGCCGTGCTGTCGCAAGGCGAAGTGGTGGAGATGGGCAGCACGCGCGAAGTGTTCGCGCAGCCGCGCCACGAAGTCACCCGCGCCATGGTGTCGGCGGCCACCGCTTCCGACCTGACCGAGGCCACGCTGGCAGCCGCCAAGCAGCGCATCGAGACGCTGGCCGCCGCCCAGCCGGGCCAAGCCGTGCGCCTGCTGCGCCTGTCGCTGACCGGCAACGACGCCTCGGGCGCCTTCCTGTCCGATCTGTCCCGCCAGTTCTCGCTGGACGTGGGGCTGGTGCAGGCCCGTGTAGAAGATATCCAGGGCGTGGCCGTGGGCACGATGTTCGTGCTGGTCCTGGGCGCGCCCGCCGCGGTCAAGGACGCCATCGCGGCGCTGGCCGCCCGTGACATTACCGTTGAAGAAATTGCTCATGAGCCCGCAACTGATCGACCTGCTTATTACGTCGCTGCTTGACACCCTGCTGATGGTGGGCGTGGCCAGCGCCATCGCGGTGTTGATCGGCATTCCGCTGGGCGTGACGCTGACCGTCACGGCGCGCGGCGCCATGCTGGAAAACCAGCCGGTCAACCACGTGCTGGGCGCCATCATCAACGCCACGCGCTCGGTGCCCTTCGTGATCCTGATGGTCGCCATCATTCCGTTCACGCGCTTGGTGGCGCAGACCTCGATCGGCACCACGGCCGCCATCGTGCCGCTGTCGGTCGCGGCCATTCCCTTCATGGCCCGCATCGCCGAGAACGCCATGCGCGAAGTCGATCCGGGCCTGGTCACCGCGGCGCGCGCCATGGGCGCTTCGCCCATGCAGATCATCGTCAAGGTGCTGCTGCCCGAGGCGCTGCCCGGCCTGATCGCCGCCACCATCGTCACCATCGTCAGCCTGATCGGTTATTCCGCCATGGCGGGCGCGATCGGCGGCGGTGGCCTGGGCGACCTGGCCATCCGCTACGGCTACCAGCGTTTCCAGACCGAGGTCATGGCGGCGGTGGTGGTGGTGTTGATCGTGCTGGTGCAGGCCATCCAGAGCTTCGGCGATCGCCTCGTGCGCCGGCTGTCGCACCGCTGAGCCCATTCTTTCCTACTTCCGACATTCGGGATATTCGCAACATGAGCATCAAGGTTTTGAAGTCGTTGGCCGCGTTCGCCCTGGGCGCAGCCGTTTTTGCCCAGCCCGCGCTGGCGCAGGACAAGCCGCTGAAAGTCGGCGTGACCGCCGGCCCGCATGCGCAGATCTTCGAAGTGGTGAAGCAGGAAGCCGCCAAGCAGGGCCTGAACATCCAGATCATCGAGTTCTCCGACTACGTGCAGCCCAACGTGGCGCTGTCCTCGGGCGACCTGGACCTGAACAGCTACCAGCACCAGCCCTACCTGGACAACGCCAACGCCGACCGCGGCTACAAGCTGGTCAGCATCGCCAAGACCGTGATCTTCCCGATCGGCATCTACAGCAAGAAGATCAAGTCGCTGTCCGAGCTGAAGGAAGGCGCGCGCATCGGCCTGCCCAACGATCCGACCAACGGCGGTCGCGCGCTGCTGCTGTTGCAGGCCAGCGGCCTGATCAAGCTGCGTCCGGAAGCCGGCCTGAAGGCGACGCCGATCGACGTGGTCGAGAATCCCAGGAAGCTGCGCTTCATCGAACTGGACGCCGCCCAGCTGCCGCGCTCGCTGGACGACACCGACGCCTCGGCCGTCAACACCAACTTTGCGCTCGAAGCCGGCCTGAACCCGGCCAAGGACGCGATCGCCCAGGAGTCGCCGGATTCGCCCTACGCCAACGTGCTGGTGGTGCGCGAGAAGGACAAGGACCGTCCCGAGTTCGCCAAGCTGGTGTCGGTCTATCACAGCGCCGCGGTGAAGCAGTTCATCGAGACCAAGTACAAGGGCGCCGTGGTGGCGGCCTGGTAAGTCAAGAACGGGTCTCGCGGCCGGGATTGCCTGGCCGCCGATTCGACTGCGCCCCCAAGGCACAGGCGCCAAGCCTGGTCCTGGGGGCGTTTTTCATGACTGGGCGGGAGAGCGCATCCTGGCGCTGGCCAGGCATGTTGCGCTGATCTTACGGTCACAGGATTCTTTGACAAGATCGGGTAAATCGGCCATAATTTCTGGCTTCGGTCGGGTTGTTAGCTCAGTCGGTAGAGCAGCGGACTTTTAATCCGTTGGTCGCGAGTTCGAGTCTCGCACAACCCACCACCCCGAATTTCAGCGTGTGGCGGACTCTCTTTCCGGGCGATGCGCTGGTGAAGTACGACGATGACGCCGCTCTCTGTGAGCGGCGTTTTTCATTTGGGGCGCGCTGGTCGGGGGCAACACCGGGGGGCAAACCCGGGGTAACAACCCCCCGCATAGCGGACCCAGGTCAACCGCTTCAGGACAACAGCCGAGGCCGCATCGCCGCCGTCAGGTCATGCAGGCTCAGTCCGCAACTGCGCGCGCGTTCGGACAGCGCGGCGCTGTGCTCGAGCGCGCGCTGGCTCTCGGCCAGCAGCACGTCCAGCTGTTCTTCCAGCGTGGCGGCCATGGTCCAGGCGTGTTCGGCGAACTGGGAAAAGAAGCCTTCGGCGCAGGTCCTGCAGATCGCGGTGCCGTTTTTCTCCAGCAGTGGAGCGCCTTGCGCAAGCGTCGATAGGCAGAAGGCACAGGCGAGGGCGCGGCTCATGCGTTGAACGGCTCGTGAAATGGGTTGTCGGACGCGCCCTGCGGCCAGGGCACCTATCAACAACGGCGCGGGCCGGCGACTCTTAAGGCCGGGAAGACGAGCATGGCCCGCCCCCGGCCCGCCACGCGGCGGCTGGTTCGTCCCGGTTTGCGGCGATCCTCAGGCGCAGACGGCCCGCAGCGCCGAGGCCGGCATGGCCTCGCCGGCCTCGATCACCGTTTCGGCGGGAACCTTGAAGAATGCGGCCGTCGTCGCCAGGCGCTGGGCCTGCTGTTCGAGCGACGACGCCGCGGCGGCCGCCTGTTCCACCAGCGCGGCGTTCTGCTGTGTCACGTCGTCCATCTGCGTCACCGCCCGGTTGATCTGGTCGATGCCGACCGACTGCTCCGACGAGGCTTCGGTGATCTCGGCCATGATGCGGGTGACGCGCTCGACCGACTCCACGATGTCCCGCATGGTGTCGCCCGCGACCCGGACCTGGTCCGCGCCGCTGTCCACGTTGGCCGTCGACTGCTCGATCAGGTCCTTCACCTCGCGCGCCGCCTGGGCGCTGCGCTGTGCCAGCGTGCGGACTTCACCCGCCACGACCGCGAAACCCTTGCCCTGTTCACCGGCGCGCGCGGCTTCCACCGCCGCGTTCAAGGCCAGGATATTGGTCTGGAAGGCGATGCCGTCGATCACGGACACGATTTCGGCAATGCGGCGCGAGCTGTCGGAGATGCGCGCCATGGTCTCGACCACCTGCCCGACGGCCTGGCCGCCGCGCTGCGCGACGCCGCGGCTCTCCGCCGCCAGCGTGTTGGCCTGCTGCGCATGCTCGGTGTTCTGCTTGACCGCCGTCGCCAGCTCTTCCATGCTGGCCGCCGTTTCTTCCAGCGACGCAGCCTGTTCCTCGGTGCGCGTGGACAGGTTGGCGTTGCCCGAGGCGATTTCGGCCGCGCCCGTATTGATCTCGTTCACGCTGCGGCGTACTTCGCTGACGGTGCGGGTGAGACTGTCCTGCATGCGCTTGAGGGCGCTGAACAGCAAGCCGATCTCGTTGTCGGCGACCGCCGTCACGCGCTGCGTCAGGTCGCCCGAGGCGATGCGGTCGAAATGCACGGCGGCGTCCTGCAGCGGCGCCAGCACCCGCCGGTTGATGAAGCGCCAGCATCCCAGCGAGAGCGCGAGGGCCAGCGCCAGCATGACGATGGCGGCCACTTCGGCCTGTTCGTAGCGCCGGTCCGACGCCGCGTTGATTTCGGCGCCGCGTCGTTCCGTATGGTCCAGGAATGCCCTGACCCGTTCCTCGAAGCGGGCGTCGGCCGCCCGGGTGCCCGAGACCGCCGCGACATAGGCGTCCGCCGACTGCTGCCGCAACGCCTCGCCCAGCGCGCCGATGCTGTCGATGTAGGCGCCGAACACGCTGTCCATATCCGCGGCCAGTTTCCGGCCGGCCTCGGTGTGCTTGGGCACGCGTTGGTAGACGGCGTAGCGCTGGCGCGCGTCCTGCAGGTACTTGCCGGCTTGATCAACGCTGGCCTGGGCCTGGGCGCCACGGCCGGCCTGCACATCCAGCAGGGCGGCGACCAGGGTGACGCGCGCGCGCAGCAGCAGGCCCTGGGTTTCGTACAAGGGGCGGGTCTGTTCGGTGGACACCCGGTTCAGATCGTCCACCGCATCATCGGCGGCGCGGGCGAATATCCAGCCCATGCTGGTGGCGGCCACCAGGGCCAGCACGAACAAGGCCAGGACAGCGAACAGGCCGGTTCGGATCTTCAGGTTTCTGGGCACGCTTCGGCTCCTGTGTAAGGGTGGCGCCGGGAAACGGGCGCCTACTGGAAAACCCGGGGCGACTGTAAATTTAAATTACATTTCTAACAATTGATCATTTTTCACCGAGGCGTTCCGCTTTCGGCAATGCCATGGATGGGTCCGGACCAGGCGCGGGGGCCAGGAACAGCTGTCGGGCATCGCCGCGCACGAAGCGCAGGAACCGGTGGGCCGCGTCCGACAGCGGCCGCGACGCGTGGGTCTGGAATTGCAACTGCCCGGCATTGAGCAGCGTGTCGTCGAGCGGGCGGGCGATCAGCCGACCGGTCATGACCTGGTCGGCCACGGCGGGCCGCGTGCACAGCGCCACCGCGTCGCCCTGCATGGCGTAGTCGTGCAACGCGGCCGGATGATTGGAGGTGAAGGCCGGCGACAGCGTCACGTTGTACAGGCTGGCCGTCACTTCCAGCACCTGCCGCAAGGCGCTGCCGCCATCGGGCAGGGCCAGCGGGTAGGGCTGCAATTGCTTGATATGCAAGGATTCGTGCTCGGCCAGGGGATGCCCGGGCCGCAGCGCGGCAACGATTTCGGCGGGATGCGAGTAGATGACGGCGATATCTTTTTCCGTGGTCTGGCCATAGGTGATGCCGATGTCGGCCTGGGCGCTGCGCAAGCGGTCGGGCACCAGGCTCGCGTCGACGATGGTCAGGCTGAACCGCACGGCCGGATGTTCCGCCTGGAACGCGGCGAACTTGCGTGGCAGCGCGCTGGTGGCGAAGCCCGGCGCACCCGCGATCCGCACCGTCTGGCGGTGGTGGCTGTTGCGTCCGTCGATTTCCGCGTAGGTGCGCGCCGCATCGGCTTCCACCCGGCGGGCGTGGTCGGCCAGGATGCGGCCGGCTTCGGTGACGCGCATGCCTTTGGGATGCCGCTCGAACAACTGGTTGTGCAGCCGCTGCTCCAGGCCGGCGATCTGCCGGCTGACCGCCGAGCCGACCACGTTGAGCCGCGCGGCGGCGCCATTGACGGACCCTGTGTCGACGACGGTCAGGAAATAACGAAGCGCGGTGCTGTCGAATTGAAGTCGCTTCATTGAATGGATGCCGTAAATCTCAATGCGGAGTCCAGGCGGCCGGCGGCCGCGACAGAGCGTTTGAGGGGACGGGCGAAGGCGGCGCCGGGGCCGGGCCGCGGGCGCGCGGATTCCGGCGAGCCGCGCATGGTTTGGGGGCGGCGGGACGGGCGGATGAGCCAAGCGTGAAATTTATTCCAGCTCTACCTTTTGCCACAATCGCAAATTTATCAATATGTCATTCTAATTTTGGCAATTCCCGGGCGAGTTCGCGGGTCGCCCGCGCAGGACAGGCGAAAAAAAACGCGCCCCGAGGGACGCGTTGCAAATACCGGGCCTGTGGCCCGGCCAGGGGGGTTGGGTTGAGCCGAATGCTTCAGCTCAGGTTGAAGCCGCCCGGGCCTGCCTGGCCCAGCACTTCGCGCGCGCACTGCATGGCTTCGGTGGCGCTGGCGACCGCCAGGAACGGCATGTCGAAGGCACGCGCCATCTTCTCGGCGCGCTTGCGGATCTTCTCCAGCGCCTCGGCGTCCCGCTCCACCGCGATGAAGGCGCGGCAGCGCGCGCGCAGTCGTGGCATGTTCGTCGTCTGCCATTCCACCATCGCCTTGCGGTCTTCATGCCCGGCTTCCTGCCGCATGTCGGGCACCACCATGACGAAGGGCAGGGGGTTGTTCACCAGCATCTCCATCTCGCGTATCCAGCTGGCGGAATAGCCATCCGGGGCGCCGCCGTGCTTGGCGGTCACGATGGGGAAGTGGGACAGGTCGTGAAAGAAAAACTGATCTCGATTCATTCGAATTCTCCATGAGGGTGGGCGGCGGCGCCCTTGCGGCATCCGCAACCGCCGTAGAGCACCAGGCTGTAGGACTCCAGGGCGAAGCCGCTGCGCCTGGCGATGTCTCCGACCAGCCGCGCCATCGCGGGATCGCTGGATTCCAGGATCCGGCCGCAATGCGTGCAGACCATGTGGTCGTGGTGGCCCTTGTCGTTCATTTCGTACACGGTGGTGTGCGCATCGAGCTGCGTGCGCTTGAGCAGCCCGGCTTCCTCGAGCTGCGTGATCACCCGGTACACCGTGGCCAGGCCGATGTTGCTGCGGTCGGCGATCAGGCTGCGGTAGAGGTCCGCCGCGCTCATGTGCTCGCCCGCGTGCTGATGGAAGATGTCCAGGATCTTCAGGCGCGGATAGGTGGCCTTGATACCTGCGTCGCGCAATCGGGTGTGGTCCATGTGGGTTCTCCTGTCAGGGGGGTAGTGCCGGCCTGATGAGAATGATGTCTATTTTCAAATTTCCCCGCTAACGGGATCCCGTCAATCAGTAGCGCAAACCTGCCAATCTGGATTGCGAGCCCATGCGGCAAGGCGGCGCGTGAATCGGGGGACAGTATCGGACCTCAAGTGAACTTCAGGTCAAGCGCGGTGGACCGCCAGGGCAAGGCTGCGTTTGCGCATGCGCAAGGCCCTTGGCCGCGCCCGCCCGGTGCCGTCCACGCGCGGGCGCACGGCTGCTCGCGCGACATGCCGAGAAGATGAGAATGATGTACATTTCCATATCATCCGCAGACCGGGGCTTCATGTCCCCTCCCAAGTTTTTCCGATCATGTACCGCGAGGAATCCGCGCTTTTTTCCGCCAATCTCCTGCTGACCCCGCATAGCGTGCGCGGCCGGCGCGAGACCAAGGGCATATACGTGCCGCAACACCGGCACGACGAGGGCATGCTGGCGCTGGTGCACGAGGGCCTGGTGCTGGTCCAGGCGGGCAACGAGGTCTGGACGGTGATGCCGGGCAGTCTGGGCTGGATTCCGCCGGGCGTGATGCACGGCGCTCGCTGGTTCGGCGATGCCCATGGTTCTTTCCTGTTCGTGCGGCCCGACGCTTGCGCGCAGTTGCCCTCCGTCTGCCGTTCCTGGCCATCATCGCGGCTGATCGAGGCCGTGATCGAGCGCATCGCCAGCGGTCCGCCCGGCATGCTGTCGGAAGCGTACCTGGCGCAGTTGTTCGAGGTGCTGCTCGAGGAAGTCCGCCTGCGCGAGCACGATCCCATGCCCTTGCCCATGCCCGAGGATCCGCGCCTGCAGGACTTGGCCAACACGCTGCTGAGCACGCCGGACGATCCTTCCGGCATCGACGACTGGGCGCAGCGCCTGAACATGTCGTCGCGCACGCTGATGCGCCGCTTCCGTCAGGAAACCGGCGTGACGCTCGGCCAGTGGCGGCAGCGGGCGCGCCTGCTGCGCGCGCTGGAGATGCTGGGCCGTGGCGGATCCGTCACCGAGGCTGCGCTGGCCGTGGGCTATGAGAGCACCAGCGCCTTCATCGGCAGCTTCCGCGCGGCGTTCGGCGTCACGCCGTCGCGTTACGTGGCCGGCCGCGACTAGCTCGCCGGCCGAGCGCGCCCCGGGGGGGCCGTGGCCGGCGTCCGCATTTACCGTTCTTTACCCTTTTTCGACAGAATCGCCGATCTTCTGAAATGCCCGCTGTCTACGATGGCGTCAGGGTAGGACAGGCAGGTATGGCCGTCCGCCCGCGATGCTTCAGGGGTGTACTCATGTCTGTTCAGACGATCCAGATTCTTTCCAGGGCTGGCAGTGGCGGCGTCATCGCGCGCGCCGTGCCCGCCGCGCATGTCGGCGTTCGTCCGCCTGTCGGCGTGCCTGCCTTTCCCGCCATCCTGCGCAAGATCCTCGCGTCGACGCGCAGCGCCTGGCAGCTCGATGGCGCGGTGGCCGACAAGTCGTAGGGCGGCGTCTCAGGCGGCGGCGGGCTGGTCGGGGTGCTGCGGCTGCGGGCCGAGCGGATCGTTTTCCGCGTCGGGACGCGGCGGCACCGCCGGCAGGCCCAGGGCCAGGCGCAGGCGCTGGCAGTCCGGGTTGGGCGTGCCATCTGGCAGCCAGATATCGAACTCGCGGCAGGGCGTGGGGCGGTTTTCGTAGATGGCGCAGTGGATGCCGGGCTTGCCCAGTTCCCCGCGCAGCGAGATGCAGCGTCCGCCGCCCATTTCCGTGCCTTTCATGCAGGCGCGCAGCGGGCTGAGCTGGGTTACCAGTTCAACGGGCACCTGGCCGCCATTCTCGCCCGCCAGCTCGCCGCAATAGAACGAGACCCGGAAGTGCGAACAGCACGCGCCACAGTCCAGGCAGGGATTGGCGGCGGGGTCGTCGCCGGCCAGGACGGCGGGCGAAACGAAAGTGATGGGCGAGGTTTCTAGCAAGGACATGGCGGAAAGTCCGTAAGCCTGTCCGGTCCCGGCGTGGACGCAAAACGGGCTTGCGTCGCGCAAGCCCGGCAGGTCGATCCGGGAGGCGCGGGATCGCCCGCGCGGGATCAGGGAAGTGGATAGTAGCGGGATTTCCGTCGCGCGAGCCACGATTTTTTTGTCACCGGGCGATGCCGGCAAAAGCGCGCCTGCGGCACCGGGCGGCCATGGGATAAATGCAGCGCCGCGCGCGCGGGAACGGGCGCCGGCCTGGGTTAGCATCTTGCTCTGCGAATGCGCCAGGAGCGCCACCAATGAGCCTCAAGACCGATTTTCCCGATGGGCTGGCCCGCTGCGGCTGGCTCGACGGCTCCGCCGACTACACCGCCTATCACGACCTGGAATGGGGCCGTCCCGTGGTCGACGACCGCGCCCTGTTCGAACAGCTGAGCCTGGAGGGTTTCCAGTCGGGCCTGAGCTGGCGGACCATCCTGAACAAGCGCGAGGCCTTTCGCCGCGGCTTTTCCGGTTTCGATCCGGCGCGCGTGGCCCGCTACGGTGAAAAAGAGATCCAGGTCCTGCTGGCCGATGCAGGCATCGTGCGCCACCGGGGCAAGATAGAAGCCGTGATCAACAACGCGGGTCGGGCGCTGGAAATGATCGAGCGCGAGGGCTCCCTGGCGGCGTTCCTGTGGCGCTACGAAGCGCCGCGCAAGGCGCCGTCCAATCGCGGCGCGTCGGTGTCCGAGCAGTCCCAGGCCCTTTCCAAGGCGCTCAAGAAGCTGGGCTGGAAGTTCGTGGGGCCGACCACGGTCTATGCCTTCATGCAGTCCGTGGGCATGGTCAACGACCATGACCCCGGCTGCCATTGCCATGCCGCCTCGGAACGCGCGCGGCGGGAATTCGCGCGTCCGGGGCAGACCGGCTGATCAGGCCGGGTTCGCCGGCCCGGCCTGGCCGGGCAGGGCATAGCGGCCTTCGCGGTAGGCCCAGCTCGGCCACAGCGCGTGCGCCAGCGCCTCGCGCGCCAGCTCGGGATCCAGCGCCTCGGGCGCGTAGTCCTCGGGGGCAGTGTAGCGGTATTGCACCGGCGTCTTGCTGGGCGCCATCACCAGCAGCCGGTCTTCCTTCAGGTACCCATAAGTGTTGTCGTACTGCATGATGGCGCGGCCCGGCGTGCTGCGGGTGAGGTCGTGGCCGATCATGGGGTGCTCGGTGTCCACGCCGATCAGCGACAGCAGGGTCGGCGCCAGGTCGATCTGGCTGATCAGGCGCTCGTCGCGCCGCGGCTCGATGCCGGCGCCCAGGATCACGGCGGGGATATGGAAGTGCCGCACCGGCACCAGGCTGGCGCCGAACACGCGCGAGTCATGGTCGGCCGCGACCAGGAATACCGTGTTTTCCCAATAGGGCGAGGCCTTGGCGCGCTCGAAGAAGCGTCCCAGCGCCCAGTCGGCATAGCGCACCGTGTTCTCCACGGTGGCCGGATTGCCGTCGACCTGGATGCGGCCTGCCGGGTACTCCCAGGGCGAATGGTTGGAGACGCTGAAGGCCAGTGTGAAGGTGGGCTGGTCGCCGTCCTCGCGCAGCAGCCGGTCCAGCTGGTTGAACATGTCTTCGTCCGACGCGCCCCAGGTGCCGACGAAGGCCGGATCCACGAAATCCGCTCGGTCCACGACCTGCTTGAAACCATTGCCCAGGAAAAAGCCCTTCATGTTGTCGAAGTGCGATTCGCCGCCATAGATGAAGCGCGAGTGGTAGCCGTGCCGGCCCAGCAGGTCGGCCAGCGAGAAGAAGCCGCGCTGCGAGCGCGGCAGCTTCAGCACGGCCTGCGCCGGCGTGGGCAGGAAGCCGGTGACGACCGCTTCCAGCCCGCGCACCGAGCGCGTGCCGGTCGCGTAGGCGCGGGTGAAGGCCCAGGATTCGCGGGCCAGGGCATCGAGTTCCGGCGTCAGGTTGGTGCCGCCCAGCGCCGCGCTGTACTGGGCGCCCAGGCTTTCCTCCAGGATGATCACCAGGTTGAGCGGACGCTTCGTCTTGCGGGTGGCGGGCTGCGCGTGCAGGCTGGGATAGTCGGCGTTGGCGGCCGGGACGGGCAGGCCCGCCTGCCTGAGCACGCGCTCATGCATCTCGGCTTCGTCCATGTTGCCGTAGACGGCCGACGCGGATTTCTCGTTCTTCATGCTGTAGACGGCATAGAAGACGTTGTAGAGCGAGTTCAGCGCCAACGTGTTGAGCATGCCGTCGGAGCTGTAGGCCACCGACGACGGATTCATGGGGCGGTGGCCCAGCGTGCCGCGGATGGTCAGAATCACCACGGCCAGGATCGCCACGCTGGCCAGCGGCATCTGCCACCAGCTGAGCGGCGCATCGGGCGCGGCCGGCCAGAACAGGCGCAGCGCGCCCCAGCCGATCAGCGCCACCAGGACCAGGCCGCCGACCAGCGCGGCCTTGTAGCCGCGCCAGAGCATGCCGGAGACCTCTCGCGGGTGCTTCAGGTATTCGACGAACAGGCGGTTGGGGCGGGAGTCGTATTCCAGGATGAAGGCGGGCGAGGCGATTTCCAGGAAGGCCAGCAGGATGAAGCTGGCCAGATACCACACGGCCGCCGCGTCGGCGGCGAACGAAAAATGCCCGAACCAGGGCGACAGCACGGCGGGCAGGGCCGCCATGACGGCGATCTGGTGCGCGTCGATGCGCAGGCCGCCCAGCATCAGCGGCAGCAGTCCGCCGGCATTGCGCACGCGCTGCCATTGCCACGCGGCCAGGGCCAGGCGGCTGAAAGTCAGCAGCGCGAACGCCGCTGCCACGAAAATCAAGGTTGAATGCCGCATCGGGCCTCCAGGTAGTTCTGCCATCCGTTCCCCGCGGAACGGGTCCATCCGGGTCGCGTAGTCCTGTCTTTTTGTAACCACGCGCTCCATGCGCCTTCCGGCGCGCGCCGTCTTCCCGAATCAGGCGCCGCCGCAAGCGCGGCGGCGCCAGCCGGGCCGCCGAGCCTGTCCCGGGGAGCCCCTGGCGCGTGCAATGGCGGAAAAATCCATACACATTCTCGGGCCGGCAAGCTTAACCCGTCCGGCGGGTCGGGCTACCCTATAGGGGACTGAACGGGCACAGGAGCGGCGACGGCATGTCATCGCCGCGACGCCAAGGATAATAACCATGACACGCACAAGAAAAGTAGCGATCGGGGTTTTCGCCGTGATCGGCGTGGCGATCGCGGCCCTGGTGGCCGTCGTGGCGCTGTTCGACTGGAACCGCGCCAGGCCGATGATCAACGAGCGCGTCAGCGCCGCCATCGGGCGGCCCTTCGCCATCAACGGCGACCTGAGCGTGCGCTGGGCGCGCGAGCCGGATGAGAGCGGATGGCGCGGCTGGGTGCCGTGGCCGCACGTGAGCGCGCAGGACATCTCCGTCGGCAACGCGCCCTGGGCCAAGGCGCCGGCCTTCGCCACGCTCAAGCGCGGCGAGTTCAGCCTGTCGCCGCTGCCGCTGCTGAGCCAGCGCGTGGTCATCCGGCGCATACAACTCACCGAGCCTGCCGCCGACCTGGAGCGTCTGGCCGATGGCCGGGCCAACTGGCAGTTCACCATGCCCGACACCGGCGAGCCGTCGCCGTGGGCGCTGGACATCAACGAGATCGGTTTCGACAAGGGCCAGGTCGGCCTGCGCGACGAGATCCTCAAGGCGGATCTGACGCTGCAGGTCGATCCGCTGGGCAAGCCCGTTCCTTTCGCCGATGTGGCCGGCGCGGATTTCGCGCCGCAGGCGCCGGCTGACGGCGCGTCCGCCCCCGGATCTCCAGACGCCGCCGGCAGTCCCGCCGCGCGAGCGCCGTCCGGCGAGTCCGCGCCCGCGCCGCGCGACTATGTGTTCGGCTGGAAGGTCTCGGGCAAGTACAAGGACCTGCCGGTCAAGGGCGAGGGCAAGGTCGGCGGCATGCTGGCCATGCAGGATGCGAGCCAGCCGTTCCCGGTGCAGGCGGACCTGAGCGTGGGCGGCACGCGCGCGGCGGTGGTGGGCACGCTGCGCGATCCGGCCAGCCTGGCCGCGCTGGACCTGCGGCTCAAGCTGTCGGGCGGATCGATGGCGCAGCTCTATCCGCTGACCGGCGTCACGCTGCCCGACACGCCGCCTTACTCCACCGACGGCCACCTGGTGGCGCGGCTGCGCCGCCAGGGCGGCACGGTGTTCGACTACAAGGACTTCAACGGCAAGGTCGGCAACAGCGACCTGCATGGCGACGTGTCCTTCGCGCTGGGCGCGCCGCGCCCCAAGCTGACCGGCAAGCTCTCGTCCAAGCTGCTGCGCATGGCCGACCTGGGGCCGCTGATCGGCGTGCCCTCGGGCAAGGCGGCGCCGGCCCAGGACAAGGACAAGAGCGCGCCGGCCCGGCCGCCCGGCGGCAAGGTCCTGCCGACGCAGGCGTTCCGCACCGACCGCTGGCGCGACATGGATGCCGATGTGGCGCTGGAAGCGGCCAGCATCATCCACGACAGCAAGCTGCCCCTGTCCGATCTCAGCGTCCACGTGATCCTGCAGGACGGCGTGCTGACGCTGGATCCATTGAAGTTCGGCATGGCGGGCGGCAGCATGGCCGCGACGGCGCGCCTGGACGGCTCCGGAGCGCCGCTGTCCGGGCGGATCGAGGCGCATGCGCGGCGCCTGCGCCTGAAACAGCTCTTCCCGGCTTCGCCGTCCATGCAGAAGACGCTGGGCGAGCTTCATGGCGACCTGGCGCTGACGGGCTCCGGCAATTCCGTGGCGGCCCTGCTGGGCTCCGCGACCGGCGACGTGAAGATGCTGGTCAACGACGGCGTGATCAGCCGCAGCCTGATGGAGATCGCCGGCCTGAACGTGGGCAACTACGTCGTCTCCAAGCTGTTCGGCGACGACGAGGTGAAGATCAATTGCGGCGTGGCCGACCTGCAGATGAAGAGCGGCACGATGACGCCGCGCGTGTTCGTGTTCGATACCGAGAACGCGCTGATCGGCATCACGGGAACCGCCGACTTCAAGAACGAGAAACTGAACCTGGACATCACGCCCGACAGCAAGGGCTTCCGTCTCTTTTCCCTGCGATCCCCGCTGTACGTCCAGGGTACGTTCGGCAAGCCGGACGTGGGCGTGAAGGCATTGCCGCTGGCGGCGCGCGGCGCCGGCATGGTGGCGCTGGGCGTGCTGCTGACGCCGGCCGCGGGCCTGCTGGCCCTGATCGGTCCCAGCGCCGACGAGGGCAATTCCTGCGGCGCGCTGCTCAAGCAGGCGAAGGGCGCGCCGGCGGCCGGCAAGGGCAAGTAGCGGCGGCGGGAATCCGTCTTCAGGGCAAGGTGTTGCGCAGGCCGCCGCGCACGAGGTCGTCGGCGGCGGCCACGGCGTTGCGGCCATGGTTCTTGGCGTAATAGAGCGCCTGGTCCGCGCGCTGGTACACCGCCTCCAGTGTGGCGCCGTGCGTGGGATAGTGCGCCACGCCGGCCGACAGCGTGATCGGATGGGCCGACAGGTCCGGGCCGGGCGAGGCCGCGACCTTCAGGCGCAGACGGTGCGCCGTTGCCACCGCGGCGGCCATGGGCGCGCCGGGCAGCAGCATCACGAATTCTTCTCCGCCCGCGCGGGCCAGCGTATCGCCGGCGCGGGCGCTGTCCGCCATCTGCCTGGCCAGCCTCTGTAGCGCCCGGTCGCCAGCGGCGTGACCATAGCGGTCATTGATGTTCTTGAAGTGATCGATGTCGATGACCACGATGGCGACCGGCGTGTCCTCGGCCTGCAGCATGGCCATGGCTTCTTCCAGGCCGCGGCGGTTGAGCAGGCCGGTCAGCGTGTCGGTGGCGCTCTTGCGGCGCAGGTCGCGCATCTTGTGGTGCATGGACGCCAGGCCCATCAGCAGCGCGCGCTTGAGCTGGGTCGCCTCGAAGTACCAGGAGCGCACGCCGCGTATGCCGTCGGCGGAATCCAGATCCTGCATGCGCTTGGCGAAGCCGGCAAGCTCGCCCAGCGGCTTGGCGATCAGCCTGGACAGCAGCCAGAGCGACGCGATGGAGAGCAGCAGCAGGGGCAGGGTGTTGCGGGCGGTGGCGAGCAGCAGGTCGCTCAGGGGCTGCAGCGTGCCCGCCACCGGCCGCTGCGCGATGAGGCTCCAGCCCGTGCTCGGCACCGGCGCATAGCCGGCCAGCATGTCGCGGCCCAGGGCGTCGACGAAGCGCAATTCTCCTGTCTCGCCGCGCAGCGCGGGCGCCAACGCCTGCAGTTCGGCCACCGGCTTGCCCAGCAAGCTGCGGTCGCGGCCATAGATCAGCGTGCCGTTGCGGTCCACGACGCGCAGGTTCGAGTCGTCGCGGTGGAAGTGCTGGCCCAGCAGGCGGTCCAGCACGTTGTCCTGGTGCAGATACAGCGTACCGGCGATATAGCCGATGTAGCGCTTGTCGGGCGAGAAGATCGGATGCGTGTAAAGGATGAGCCAGCGGCCGCTGCGGCCCTGGAAGGGTTCACTGATGGTGGGGCGCTGGGTCTGTATCGCGTCCTGCGCGGCCGGGCTGTACATCTGCCGGCCCAGCAGGTCCGGCACGGAAGCCGAGGCCGACAGCACCTTGCCCTGCGGCGATACGATGAAACTGGAGTTGAAGTGACCGAGCTGCGTTTCCTGGCGTCGGGTTTCCTCGGCCATCAGTTCCGGATGCGCCTGCATGTCCGCCAGCATCTCGGCGCTGAACGCCAGATAGCGGCGCAGGTCGTTCAGGAAATACTCGGTGGTCGCGGCCAGCTTGGATGCGTAGGCGCGGTTGTCTTCCTGCGCGTTGTGCAGCAGCAGGTCGCGCTGCACGAGATAGCTGGCGTGCAGGCCGCCCGCCAGCACCAGCATGATCGACAGCAGGCTGATCCAGAGGATGAGGCGCCGCAGGTCGATGCGGATCATGGCGCCGTCCTTCAACAGCGGGCGTGGTCCGGAGGCGGGACGCCGGCCAGCGCATCCCAGGAGCACATGGCCTGCCGCGCCACGGCCTGCAGCGTCTTGCGGCTGGCGCCGTCGCGCGCCTGGATGGACATGCCGTGCAGCACCGTGGTGTAGAACGCAGCCAGGCCTTTCAGGTCCGCGCCGTCGGGCAGTTCGCCGCGGGCCGCGCCCTGGTTCAGCCGCGCCAGGATGCGGGCCTGCATCTCGCGCCTGCTTTCACACAGGAACTCGCCGATGCCGGGCGGGCTGACCGTGCCCGCCGGCGCGCCCAGCACGATCAGGCAACCGGGAGGCAGGCCGGGCGTGGTGAAGCGCTCGGCCGCCGCCAGCAGCATGCCCTGCATGGCGTCGCGGGCGCTGGGCGCGTCCTGCAGCGCCTGGCGCGCGGCGCCGCCGTCGGTCTGGCGGTACAGCTCGACGGCCTCGCGGAACAGCGCTTCCTTGGAGCCGAACGCGCCATAGAGACTGGGCGAGTTGATGCCCATCGCCGCCGTGAGGTCGGTCAGCGATGCGCCTTCATATCCTTTCGACCAGAAGACCTCCATGGCCTTGCGCAAGGCCTGGTCGCGGTCGAAGTTGCGGGGACGTCCTCGTTCTGCCATGCGTGCAATTTTAAGCTGGCACAGTATTTTGTGTTGATCGATAAGAAAATGATTGACGATTGCGAGCCAGTGCGGCGATGATATTTGTATTGATCACTACAAATTAGGGTATCCCCATGCGAAATCTCCAGGGCAAAGTGGCGTTCGTGACTGGCGGCAGCCGCGGCATCGGCGCCGCCATCGTCCGTCGGCTGGCGGCCGACGGCGCGGATGTGGCCTTCACCTATGTCAGCGCGTCGTCGGCCGGCAAGGCCGATGAACTCGTCGCCGAAATCAAGGCCGGCGGCGGCAGGGCGCTGGCCATCCAGGCGGATGCGGCCGACGCGGACCAGCTGCGCCGCGCCGCCGAACGCGCGCTGAACGAACTGGGGCCGGTCGATGTGCTGGTCAACAACGCCGGCGTATTCATCGCCGGCGACCTGGCGCAGGCCAGCCTGGACGACTACGAGCGCACCATGGACGTCAACGTCCGCGCGCCCTTCGTCGCCGTCCAGGCGCTGCAGTCGTCCATGCCGGACGGCGGCCGCATCATCAACATCGGCAGTTGCCTGGCCGAGCGCGCCGGCCGCGCCGGCGTCACGATCTATGCTGCCAGCAAGTCCGCCTTGCTAGGCCTGACGCGCGGGCTGGCGCGCGACCTGGGACCGCGCGGCATTACCGTCAATGTGGTGCATCCGGGGCCGATCGACACCGACATGAACCCGGCCGACGGCGAGCGCGCCGGCGACATGGTGGCGGTGCTGTCCTTGCCGCACTATGGCGAAACGCGGGACATCGCCGGCATGGTGGCCTTCCTGGCCGGCCCTGATGGGCGCTATGTCACGGGCGCGAGCCTCGCGGTGGACGGGGGATTCGCGGCCTGAGAGGAAATTTTCCTGAGAGCGACTTGCACGATTCAAAAAAGCTCTCTATAATCTTTCTTCTTCGCTGCTCACACAGCGAATCGCAGCAGAAACCGCAAGGGGCCTGGGTGATTGATGAGTGAGTTTGCGTCGGGCTGTTAGCTCAGTTGGTAGAGCAGCGGACTCTTAATCCGTAGGTCGAGTGTTCGAGCCACTCACAGCCCACCAAAAGATTCGAAAACGGGCACTCCACACGGGGTGCCCGTTTTTTTATTTCGAATCCATATCTTCAGCAGCCGCATCTTCAGCAGCACCGCCGCTGCCAGTCATCTGCGCCAAGCATGGCCGGTCTAATTCCGATAGGCATACTTTCGCAAAGCTAGGGCTGTTCTCAAGGGCATATCGCAACGCTCGCAGATACCGCGGGCAAGCTTTCTTGCTGCCGATGGCTGCTTGGCATCCCCGCCATGACGCCTTGTGCCGTTTGCGGCCGTTCGCCCGAATGCCGATGCATAGCTAAAAATTACTACCGGCTACTATTTCCTTCTGGTCGACCTGGCGAACCTGCCAGGCTCGCATGGCAACATGGACACAGAAGGGCGGAAAATGACCGAGGCGTGGGCTCCCTCCAGATTGGGCGGGTATCTGACCGGATCATCAAATTGGCAGTTGCGCCTCAATGGCCCGGAATTGTGGCTTTCCGTTGCGGGACGGATCCATACGACCAGGATCGAGGATGAGACCTCCTATCGCCTTGACCCGGGCGTGTTCTGGACGGACTTCACCCTTTTTCCTGGCCGTCCTGAGGCGGTGAAGGTGGACGGATTGCCAAATGCGCAAGGGATTGCCTTGGGCAAGGCACTCAAATTCGCGCTGGCCGATCAGCGAATTCTTGAGGACGTCGCATACATTCAGTGCGCCCATCAATCCATGCGGGCGTGGCTTGACCAAAAGCAGGTACAGGAAGACGTCGTTCGCGCCGAGCGTCGGTGGTTTACCCACGAAATGCAGACGGCCCTGGAAAATGCGCGGCCAGAAATGGATGTCCCTGCAGTCCGTGCGCGGCTGAAGAGATCGGAGGTCCAGGCCAGACTGGGCAATGAGGTCGCCGCGGTCAATGGCACCTTGGCTCATTGGGAGGCCGACCATCGTGCCAATTGGGAATTGCTCAACGCACGGCATACGGAATCCGAGCTGGAGGAGTGCAAGGACCTGTTTGCCCGGGTAGAGAGCAAGCCCCTGACTGACGAGCAGGCGCGCGCCGTGGTCTGCTTCGACAATCGTGTGCAGGTGGTGGCGTCCGCGGGCTCGGGTAAGACATCCACGATGGTCGCGAAAGCCGCCTATGCCATCCATCGGGGTTTGGTCGCTCCTGAACGCATCGTCATGCTGGCGTTCAACAAGCAAGCCGCGGAGGAGCTCAGCGCGCGCGCCGCCAATGCCTTCGAACGACTTGGCATGCAGGGCGTTCAGGTGAATGCCTCGACTTTCCACGCCTTGGGACTGAGCATCATCGGCAAGGCGACCGGAGAAAAACCAGATGTCCCGGATTGGGCGACAGATGCTCTTGGCGGTATACGCAAGCTGGGCGGGATCATTGATCAGCTCAAGGATCGCGATCCTGCTTTCCGGACGCGATGGGACCTGTTCAGGTTCGTCTTCGGCAAGGATCTGCCCGCATTCGGATCGATTGGGACGCCGGACGTATGGGACGGCCAAGGCAATGGCAGAACGCTCACTGCGGACGGGAAAAGAGTCCGCAGCCAGGAAGAGGCCACCATCTCCAACTGGCTCTTTTATAACGGCGTGGATTATCGCTACGAAGACAGCTACAGGTTCAAGACGGCGACCGACGAATACCGCCAGTACCGCCCTGATTTCTACTACCCGGCCATTGACCTGTATCACGAGCATTTCGCCCTCGACGCGCAGGGCAACGCGCCGCCCAGCTTCGGCGACTATGTTTCTGGAGTGGCGTGGAAGCGCCAGTTGCACCGGGAGCGCGGCACATCGCTGATTGAAACAACGTCGCATCAGATCCGTACTGGCGCGGTGTTTGATCATTTGGCTCAAGAGCTGACCCGCCGAGGCACGGTGCTCGACCCCAATCCGGATCGCGAAATTCCGAGGGACGGTCAAAAGCCCATGGAACAAAAAGAGCTGATCAAGTTGGTGAGAACCTTCATCAGCCACGTCAAGAGCAATTGCCTGCCGATGGCGGCGCTGCACAGCGGTCTGGACGCGATGCCTGACGGCACATTCAAGTATCGCCACCGAATGTTCCTGGACATCGCCGCGCCGATCCTGCGAGAGTGGGATGCCGCCCTGGCGTCCGAAGGCGGCATCGACTTTGAAGACATGCTGAACCAGGCAGCCGACCACCTGGAAAATGGCCGTTACTCGGCGCCTTACGAACTGGTGATGGCCGATGAGTTTCAGGACGTATCCCGTGCCCGGGCACGGTTGTGCCGCGCCCTGGTCCGGAAGCCGGGGCGCTTCTTTTTCGCCGTGGGTGACGACTGGCAGTCCATCAACAGGTTCGCCGGCGCGGATGTGTCCGTGATGACCGCATTTCGGGAATGGTTCGAGCATGGGCAGATCCTCAAGCTGGAGCAGACCTTCCGCTGTCCTCAGGCGCTTTGCGACGTCTCCAGTCAGTTCGTCGCCAAGAATCCCGCTCAGTTGAGCAAGCTGGTCAGGTCGGCCACGCCGGCGGTCGGGCCGGTGCTCCAGGCCTTCCAGGTGGATCACAAGGACGAACTCACCGACGCGATAGACCAGTTCGTGCAGCATCTGGCCGAAGGCGTCAACAATGGCACCATTCCTCCTGGGCGTGACGGCAAAGTCTCTGTGTATGTCCTCGGTCGCTACAACGCCGATCGAAATCACCTGCCGTCTCGAATGGGCCGGTTTTCGCGCTGGGTGAATATATCGTTCCTGACCATTCACAAGTCGAAGGGCAGCGAGGCCGACTACGTCATCCTGCCGGAGATGCGCAGCGTGCTGCGCGGGCGCAGCTTTCCGAACACGCGGGCCGATGATCCCGTGCTGGCGTTGGCCATGCCCGCCGGAGACACCTTTTATCTGAGCGAGGAGCGCCGCTTGTTCTATGTGGCGCTGACCCGGGCGCGACGCGGTGTCGCCATGTTCACCACGCGAGGCCAGTGCTCAAGCTTCCTGCGTGAGCTGGAAGCGGACGGTGCCGTGAAGATCACCAATATGAAAGGGGAACCTAGCCAGGAGGAACGTTGCCCCTGGTGCAAACAGGGTGTTCTGGTCGCGCGCACAGGCCGGTATGGCGAGTTCCGTTCTTGTTCCAACTATCCCGCCTGTGCCTACAAGCCCAAGTCGGGAAGGACGGAGCCTGATGTGGAAGTCCCCATTGTCGAGTCGAAGGACATGCCTGGCGCCATATCGACTGTCCCGGCGAAAGCGGCATCCAGACGGCTGACGTTCAGCGACGTACTCAATGCGCCAAGCAGGGGGCCTGGCGAGCAGCGTGCGTCCGTCGGAAGACCTGCGCCGCCTGCCGGGTCTGCCACGCGTCCAGCTTCCCGCATCAAGGACACGCATGAAGCCGATCCCGTCGTTCGGGCCTCTTTGGGACGCCGGATAGCGGGGGGGCTCAGGGCAGTCAATGAGGGTGTGGCGGCGATCAACCATTCGCTTGACCGTGCCAGCGCATTGCAACGAGCGACATTCGAGCTGGAGTTGGACCTGTACGCGGAGAGGTTAATGCTGGATACCGGCCTCGAACGCGCGAGGTCTGCCATGGCGTTGGAGGAAAAGCTGAAGGATGCCAATTTCCGGAAAATCTATGAGCAGACGCATGAGCGCCTAAGCCTGTTGCTCGTGTCCACGGACGAAGCCCGCCCGGCGAAACCTGCCGTTGATCGCGCCTTGCCGTCGTTCGAGCGGCGCGACCGTCACGATGACCCGGAAATCGACAATGCGATACAGAAAAAAATCGAAGGCTTGCGTGAAGGACAGGCTGCGTTGCTATCCCGCGTCCGGGTTGAGCTGTCCGCGGATCCTGCGCTTTGCGCGCATTTCATGAAGCTGCTGGAGACACGCCACGTATCGCACTATCGAGAAATCCTTGATCCGGCATCGTACTCAAGCCTAGCGTAGATGATACCGAAGGCCGTCGACGCAATCGTCAACGGCCTTCTAGCTTTCCGCCAACCTACACCGCCACACTCACCTCCGGCATCCCCGCCGCCACCGTCAGCGTCGTCAGCGACGCCACCGCCGGCAGCGCGGGCGCCTGCTTGCCGTTGAGCGGCTTGAGCTTGCTGAACACGCAGCGCAGTTCGGCGGGGGTCAGGGTCACCACGGCGAAGCCCTGCGCGTCGGTGTCCACATGGCGCAGCCAGCCGCCGTTGAACTGCTTGAGCGTGGCGTTGAAGTTGTTGGTGAGCGCGCCGTTCTTCTCGCTGTAGATCAGCGGCTTGGCCTGCGCGAAGGCGGGATCGTTGTCCACCACGTTCTTGAAATAGCTGAAGAACGAGTTGCTGGAAATGCCGGCCGTGACCAGGTCGACCATGATGGGTTTGGGCATGGCCGCGTCGTAGTCGTCCATGACCGGGCCGGCGAAGAAGGCGTGGATGTCGCCGGTCAGCGCCACCAGGTTGCGGATGCCGGTATCGCGCACGAAGGCCATCAGGTGCTTGCGTTCGGCGTTGTAGCCGTCCCACTGATCGGCGTTGAGCAGGTATTCGTCCAGCAGGGCCGAAGGCGGCAGCTGCGCGTCCAGCAGCGGCTTGATCTGGGCGGCGAACGCGCCCGCCGGGATGCCGGCCTGCGCGGCGAGCAGGGCCGACAGGGCAGGGTAGGCCGTGACGGGCTTGCCGCTGCTGTGGTCGGCGCCTGTGAGATCCTGGACCAGCGCGTTCGCCATGGCGGGCACCAGCGGCGTCAGCGCGTTGTTGGCGGCGGCCAGTCCCTGCGCCAGCAGGCCGGCCACGGCCTGGGCGCCGTTGAATTGCATGCGCAGCAGGGAGACTTCATTGCCCCACAGGTTCCAGGTCGTCGCGCTGGCGCGCAGCTGGGCCTTCCACCAGTCGCGCTGCGTATCGCCCAGCATGGACACCGGCGTCAGCTGGCCGGCGGCCGCGCTGACCTTGGCGGCTTCCACCTGGGACAGGATGCGCTTGGGCACGAAATAGCGGCTGCCGATTTCGCTGCCGACCTGCTTTTCCGGAATGACATGGTCCGCGCGGTACAGGCGCAGGTCGGTCATCAGCAGGGTGGCCAGGGTGCCGAAGCGGAACGCGCGATAGATCTGGATGTTGTCGAACGCCGGGTTGTCGCGGTTGAAGCTGACGTCGGCCGGCATGAACTCGAACCAGGCCTGGTTGGCGCCGCGCCGGCGCGGCGTGTTGGCGGTGGCGTCGTCGGTTGCGGCGTAGACCTGCCGGTCCTGCCAGCAGTCGTCGGAGAATTCGTGGTCGTCCCAGATGGCGATCATGGGAAAGCGCGCGTGCAGCGCCTGCAGGCGCGGATCGCTGCGGTAGTTGCGGTACAGGCTGCGGTAGTCGGCCAGCGTGGTGGCGTAGATGGCGCCATCGGCGCGCTTGGTGCCGTCGGGCAGGCTGAGCGGCGCGTGCGCGCTTTCCACGGCGCCGGTCTGGAAGCCGGCTTTCACGGTTTCGTAGATGTAGTCGCCCAGGTGCACGATGAAGTCCAGGTCCTGGGTCAGCAGTTCGTCGAAGCCGGCCCAGTGGTTCACGCTCCAGTCCTGACAGGAGATGAAGGCGAACTTCAGCTGCGCCACCGCGGCGTTCTCGGCGGGCGCGGTGCGCGTGCGGCCAACGGGGCTGGCGCTGGCGCCGGCGATGAAGCGGTAGTAGTAGGTGGCGCCGGCATCCAGGCCCACGACCTTGTGGCGCACCGTGTGATCCCAGTCGGGCTCGGCGCGGATGGCGTCGTCGACCAGTAGTTGCTTGAAGCTCTCGTCGCGCGCCACCTGCACGCGCAGCGGCACCGCCGCGTTGTCGGCGCCCACCGCGCGGGTCCACAGCACCACGCTGCCGGGGCGGGGATCGCCCGAGGCCACGCCCTGCGGGAACTGGTAGCGCGCGCTGTTGCCATTGTCCGGCGTGCCGGGGCTGTCGTCATCGTCGTCGCTGCTGCCGTTGCAGCCCGCCAGGCCGACGCTGGCGGTGGAGATGGTCAGGAAACTGCCCCACTTGATGAATGTTCTGCGGTCCATGTCTGGGTCTGCTCTGGCTGGGTGGCGCGGTGATGCGGCGCCGGGGTGCGGAGGGCGCGGCACGCGCGGCGCGGCCCCCGGTGCCGTGCCGCGGCCAGCCGCGGGCGCCGGTATTCCAGCAGCGGGCGGTTGCATGGGCGTGACAAATGGCCACATCGGCGCGGGACAAGCGCCTGTCATATTCATCGTCCAGAATCGGGTGGGTCAGGCATGTGCCTGCAAGACAACGGCGCGCCCGGCGCGCCATGGGGGGCTACATGGAAAACGCACTCGAACGCGACGGCGTGGCCGCGCTGGAACGGCAGCTGCGCCTGCAGGCGGATCTGATCGACAGCCTGGATGAAGAGCTGGAGCTGGAACTGGACGATCGCCGGCTGGACGGCGAAGACACTTCCGACGAAGACTGGCGCGCCAATCGCCAGCGCTATTTCCGCGAACTGCTGCGCCTGCAGGGCGAACTGGTCAAGCTGCAGGACTGGGTGGTGCACTCCGGCCATCGCCTGGTCGTGCTGTTCGAGGGCCGCGACGCCGCCGGCAAGGGCGGCGTCATCAAGCGCATCACGCAGCGCCTGAATCCGCGCGTATGCCGCGTGGCCGCGCTGCCGGCGCCGACCTCGCGCGAGCGCACGCAATGGTATTTCCAGCGCTATGCGGCGCATCTGCCGGCCGCGGGCGAAATCGTGCTGTTCGACCGCAGCTGGTACAACCGCGCGGGCGTGGAGCGGGTCATGGGTTTTTGCAACGACGCCGAGTACGAGGAGTTCTTCCGCTCCGCGCCCGAGTTCGAGAAGATGCTGGCCCGCAGCGGCATCCAGATCATCAAGTACTGGTTCTCGGTGTCGGACAACGAACAGGAAGCCCGCTTCGAGAGCCGCATCAACGATCCGCTCAAGCAATGGAAGCTGAGCCCGATGGACCTGGAGAGCCGCCGCCGCTGGGAGGCGTACACGCAGGCCAAGGAAGTCATGCTGGAGCGCACCCACATCCCCGAATCGCCCTGGTGGATCGTGCGCGCCGACGACAAGAAAAAGGCCCGCCTGAACTGCATCACCCACCTGCTGGACCAGGTGCCCTATCTGCCGGTGGATCACACGGAAGTGCAGTTGCCAGAGCGTGTGCATCACCAGGACTATCTGCGCCATCCCGTGCCCGAGCACATGTTCGTGCCGGATCGCTATTGAACCGGCCGGCGCCTGTCTTTCGACTGTCACATTCCGGCGTCACCATCCCGATCCCAGGGCGGGCCGCAACGGCCCGCCATCGCTACGCCATGAGCGCGGATCATGATGACGACATCGACGGCAGCAGGCTATGAATCCGACATCTCGGGCCTGATCTGCGCCTTCCGCTTCACGCCGGACGGCCCCGGCGCCGAACTCGATTCGCAGGCGCTGGCACAGCGACTGGCGGACAGCGCGAACGAATCGGAAGAGGGCGATTTCCTCTGGCTGCACATGAACCTGTCCCAGGCCGGTTGTGTGCGTTGGCTGCAGGCGCATCTGGAACTGCCGGACGCCTTCATCGCCATGCTGGGCGAGGCGGCCCATTCGACGCGCATCGAGCAGCAGGAGCGCGCGCTGGTTGCCGTGTTCAACGACGTGATCTTCGATTTCGAGCGCACGCCGGCCCAGGTGGCCACGCTGTGGGTGTGCGCGAGGCGCAAGCTGCTCGTCACGCTGCGCCACAAGCCGCTGCGCTCGCTGGACCGGCTGCGCGAGCATGTGCGTCGGGGCGAGCGCTTCCGCTCGCCGGCCGAGTTGCTGGCGCACCTGATGCGGGATCAGGCCGACCTGATGACCGAGATCGTGCGCAAGGCCAGCCTGGATGTGGACGGGATCGAGGACCGCTTCCTGGCCGCGCAGTCGGGACCGGCGCGGGTGGACCTGGCGGCAACGCGCCGGGTGCTGGTGCGGCTGCAGCGCACGCTGGCGCCCGAGCCGGGTTCGGTGTTCCGCCTGCTGGCGCGTCCGCCGGCCTGGCTGCAGCCGCGCGACGTGCAGGAACTGCGGGAGTCGACGGAGGAATTCTCCGTCGTGCTGGGCGACATGGCGGGCCTGATCGAGCGCATCAGGCTGCTGCAGGAAGAGATCGCGGCGCGCCTGCAGGAGCAGAACAACCGCACGCTGTTCACGCTGACGCTGGTCACGGTCCTGGCGCTGCCCATCAACATCATGGCCGGCCTGTTCGGCATGAACGTGGGCGGCATTCCGCTGGCCGAGGACCGCGGCGGTTTCTGGATCATCTGCGCGCTGGTGGCGGTGTTCACCGCGGCGGTGGCCTGGGTGGCGCACCGCCGGCGCCTGAGCTGACGGCTCGTTAGAGCCGCCGGCAGACCGCCTCGGCGAACTGGCGCGTGCCGGCCGTGCCGCCCAGGTCGCGCGTGGCCACCTTGTCGGTGTTGATGGTGGCGGAGATGGCCTGCTTCAGCCGCTGGGCGTCGCCGGCCCGGTCCACGTGCTCCAGCATCATGGCGGCGGCCAGCATCAGCGAAATCGGATTGGCCACGCCCTTGCCCGCGATGTCGGGCGCCGAGCCGTGCACCGCCTCGAAGATGGCGGCATCCCTGCCGAAGTTCGAGCCCGGCGCCATGCCCAGGCCGCCGACCAGGCCGGCCAGCTGGTCGGACAGGATGTCGCCGAACAGGTTGGTGCACAACAGCATGTCGAAGCGCCAGGGATTGAGCACGAGCTGCATGGCGCAGGCGTCCACGATCATGTCGTCCACCTCGACCCGGCCTTCGTACTCCTTGGCGACATGCTTGCAGGCCTCGAGGAACAGGCCGGTCAGCGCCTTGAGGATGTTGGCCTTGTGGACCACGGTGATCTTCTTGCGGCCATGCCGGACCGCGTACTCGAACGCGAAGCGGGCAATGCGCTCGCTGCCTTCGCGCGTATTCATGCCGGTGCAGACGGCCGCCGCGTGCGGGTCGTTGCCCTGCGGGATGTAGAACTCGTGCGCGACATAGAAGCCGCCCAGGTTTTCCCGGATCAGAACCAGGTCGATGTCTTCGTAGCGGCCGGGCACGATGGTGTTGACCGGGCGGACGTTGCCGAACAGCTCGAATTCCTCGCGCAGGCGCACATTGGATGAGCGAAAGCCTGTGCCGACGGGCGTGGTCAGCGGTCCTTTCAGCGCCAGCCGGCGCTCGCGGATGCTGGCCAGCGTGGCGGCGGGCAGCGGATCGCCTGCGCTGGCGACTCCGGCCATGCCGGCCTGCTGCACATCCCAGTCGAACGGGCTGCCCAGGGCGTCCAGCACCTGCACGGTGGCTTCGACGACTTCCGGGCCGATGCCGTCTCCGGGTATCAGGGTTGCGGGGATACGGGACGGAGAAGTCGGGTTCATGGCATCACCTTGGTAGTTCGACCGGAGCAGTCGTCCGGGCATTTTTACCATGGCGACACGGCGGCGAGGCCGCGTCCTGCCGGCCCGGCGGCTGGCCGGGAGGACGCGCTGCCGTTAAGTCAGACCTAAAGGTCAGTTGCATGGAGACTAAATCACAGCGGGGGCGCGGCTTCTTATAGTGATTGCTTCCGCAGTTTTCCGGAGTGTCCATTCCATGTCTGTTACAAACGCCGGCGTCCGCCCCGATCATCCCCGTTCCGACGCGGAGGACAGTTTTCCCCAGGCGGTGCTGTTCGACCTGCTGACCGCCTTGCTCGATTCCTGGACGGTCTGGAACGCCGCCGCCGGTTCGGAGCCGCAGGGACGCGCGTGGCGCGCGGAGTACCTGCGCCGCACTTATGGTTGCGGCGCCTACCTGTCTTACGAGCAATTGGTGGCCGAGGCCGCCGAGGCGGTCGGCCTGCCCGCTTCCGCGCCTGCCGCGCTGGAGGCGAACTGGGAGCTGCTGCCGGCCTGGGACGGCGCGCGCGAGCTGCTGGCGGCGCTGCGTCCGCATTGCCGGCTGGGCGTGGTCACCAACTGCTCCAGGGCGCTGGGGCATCGCGCCGCCGCGCTGCTGGGCGTGGACTGGGACGTGGTCGTGACGTCGGAAGAGGCGGGCTACTACAAGCCGGACCCGCGGCCTTACCAGCTGGCGCTGGCGCGGCTGGACGTGCAGCCCGGGCGCGCCGCCTTCGTCGCGGGCTCCGGCTACGATCTGTTCGGCACCAGCCGCGTGGGCCTGCGGACCTATTGGCACAACCGCGTCGGCCTGGCGCTGCCGCCCGGCGCGCCCGAGCCGGAACGCCAATCGCCGGGCCTGGCCGAGGCGCTGCCGTGGCTGGCGCGCTTCGGCGCCTGAAAGCCTGCCGGCGCTCGGCATCGGCCGGCCGCCGTCGGTCGCAAGGACGAGAGCGGCCTCTACAAAATGTTGCGCGCGGCTCCGGCGCGCTTGCTAGCATGGATCAGCCGGAATCTTCCGGCGGATCCGACTGGTAAGTGGAGGTTGTCATGAACTCAAGAACAATGTTCAACCGTATCGCTGTCGTCGTTGTTTCAGGAGGGCTGCTGGCGGGCTGCGCCACGCAGCAGCAGAACAATACCGCCATAGGCGCGGGCGCGGGCGCGGCGGTGGGTGCGGGCCTGGGCGCCCTGATCGGCAATGGCAAGGGCGCCGCGATCGGCGCGGGCATCGGCGCCGTGGCGGGCGGCCTGGTCGGCTACAACTGGAAGGTCGTGAAGGACGATGTGCAGAAGTCCGGCGCGTCCTCGCTGGGGATCGACGTGGTCGAAATGCCCGACGGCAGCCTCAAGGTCAACATCCCCAGCAATGTCTCGTTCGATACCGACAAGACCCAGCTCAAGCCGGCGCTGCTGCCCGTGCTGGATTCGGTGGCGCGCTCGCTCAACCAGCACCAGGAACTGCGCGCCAAGGTCGTCGGCCATACCGACAGCACCGGGGCGATGGCGCATAACCAGACCCTGTCGGTCAATCGGGCCAAGAGCGTGACCGACTACCTGGCGCGCCAGGGCGTGGCCGCCGGCCGCCTGTCGGTCGAGGGCCGCGGGCCGAACGATCCGATCGGCGACAATGCCACCGCCGAGGGGCGCGCGGCGAACCGGCGGGTGGAGATCTACCTGTACGCCGTCAAGCAATAGGCGCGACCGCGGTCCGGCGAGCGAGGCGGCGGGCGCGGGGCGCCGCCGCCTTGATTCATTTGATAGCCAGGAGTCCACCATGAGCATGTTTCCGCCCGCGCGCATCGGCGCCCAGATCGCGGTGGCCGCGTTGAGCGGCTGGCAGGCCGTCGCCGAGCGCGACGCCATCGAGAAGCGCTATCGCTTCGCCAACTTCAATGCCGCATTCGCCTTCATGGCGCGCGCCGCCATGTTCGCGGAAAAGCTGGACCATCATCCTGAATGGACCAACGTCTACAACCGGGTGGATGTGCTGCTGACCACGCATGACGCCGGCGGGGTCACCGAGCTGGATGTGCGCATGGCGCAGTTCATGGACGAGGCGGCGCAGCAACTGGGCGCCACGGCGCCGAAGGCGGCGTGAAGGGCCGGCTCCTGGCGGAGCCGGAATGGGCGCGGGAGCCGCGCCCGGCGAGGACGATCAGTTGCGCACGTATCAGTTGCGTACGTAATAGATGCGCATGGCCTGCTGCTTCTGCGCGCCGTCCATCACGCGCAGCACCACGACCTTGGGCGTGAAGCCGTCGGGCAGCTTGAGCTGGCCGAGCGCGTAGTCGTAGCGGTCCACGTTCAGCGTCGGGCCTTCCGGCGTGATGGTGGCGACGCGGCCGTTGGGGTAGCTGCCATCGATGGAGAAGGTCAGGGTGCCCTTGAACGGCGCGCCCTGGCGCTCTTCGCGCATCACCAGCACCTGGAAGTCGAGCAGGCCGGGCGCGCGCTTGAACGTGGCCGAGCGGATGCCCAGGTTGCCGCCGCGCGGATCGGCCGGCATGGCGTCCTGGAACAGCACCAGTTCCTTGTTCAGCGCGTCGATCTTGCTGCGGGCCTCGGCCAGGTCGGACGTGAGCTTTTCATGGCCGGTCTTGTTGGCATCGCGCTGCTGGGTGGTTTCTTCCAGCTGGGATTGCAGGCGCTGGCGTTCCAGGTTGGCGGCGCTGAGCTCGCTGTGCAGCTGTTCTGATTGTTCCACCGTCAGGCGCTGCGGGCCGTAGTTGGTCTGCAGGAAAAGCACGCCGCCGGCGCCCAGGCCGATGCCCACCAGAAGCAGCACCAGCCAGCGCGGCATGCGCCGCGTGCGTTGGCCCGGCTGATAGACGGAGGGCTTGAATACGGCCCGTTGCGATTTTCCAAACATCCCCAAATTCCTAGAAAAACTCTGCGACGTATGCGGCAGGCGCGCCCGAGGCGCGCCAAAGCGTCAGAGGATACCCCGCCAGCGAGGGTGGTTGGGCGCGCGGACAAGCCTGGTTGCGCACCTTGATATTGTGAAATATGTGGACATCAGCAGGGCTTGCCGCCGAGTTCGGCGTCCAGTTCGGCCAGCCGTTCCGGCGTGCCGACGTCAGTCCACCTGCCCGTGTGGCGCGCGCCGCGTACCGCGTTGCGCGCCATGGCCTGGCGCAGCAGGGGCGCCATCCGGGCTGCCGTGCCGCGGGCCAGGCCGGCGAACAAGCCAGGATGGTAGACGCCGATGCCGGAGAAGGTCAAACGCGAGCCGTCGCCATCATGGACCCGCCCGTCCGGTTCCAGCACGAAATCGCCGCCGGGGTGGTGCTGGGGATTGTCCACCAGCAGCAGCCAGGCGCTGTCCGGCTGCAGGTCGGCGGCCAGGGCGTGGGCGGCGTCCGGCTGCCAGTCGCACCAGACGTCGCCGTTGACCACCAGGAAGGGCGCGTCGCCCAGCAGCGGCAGCGCCTGGGCGATGCCGCCGGCGGTTTCCAGCGCAGTCTGTTCGGGCGAGTAGCGTATGCGCACGCCGTAGTTCGATCCGTCGCCCAGGGCCTGTTCGATTTCGTGGCCCAGCCAGGCGTGGTTGATGACGATGTCCCGGATGCCGGCGGTGGCCAGGCGCCGCAGGTGCCAGACGATCAGGGGCTGGCCGCCGGCCGGCAGCAGGGGCTTGGGCAGCCGGTCGGTCAGCGGGCGCATGCGCTCGCCGCGGCCGGCGGCCAGGATCATGGCCCGCATCAGAAGGTATACCCGACTTTGGCTTCGCGGCCGTCCAGCGTGTCCAGCAGGCGCAGCAGGGGGGTGAACACGCCGTAGCGCTGCGCCACCTGCCGCACATAGCCGTTCACGCGGGGCATGTGGTCCAGATAGTGCTTCTTGCCGTCGCGGTGGTTCAGGCGCGCGAACACGCCCAGGATGCGCAGGTTGCGCTGCAGGCCCATCCATTCATAGGCGCGGTGGAATTCGGCGAAGTCGGCATCCACCGGCAGGCCGGCGGCGCGTGCCATTTCCCAGTAGCGGATCGCCCAGTCCAGCTGCTGGGGCTCTTCCCAGGTGGTGCGGGCGTCGGTCACCAGCGAGGCCAGGTCATAGGTGATGGGGCCCGCCAGCGCGTCCTGGAAATCGATGATGCCGGGATTGGGGCCATATTGGGGCTGGTCGCAGACCATGAGATTGGGCGAGTGGTAGTCGCGATGGACCAGGACTGTGGGCTGTCCCCCGTTGCTGGCGGACAGCAGGGCGAAGATCTTGTCCAGCGCGCTGCTCATCTTGTCGTCCAGCGTCACGCCGTGATGCCGGCTCACGTACCATTCCGGAAAGAGCTTGAGCTCCTCCGCCAGCCGGGCCGTGTCGTAGGGCGCAAGGCCGGTGACCGGCGCCTGCTGCATCTTGACCAGGGCGGCCAGGGCTTCGCGGTACAGCGTCTGCAGCTCGCGGTCGCCGATGCCGGCGCGGATGCGCTCGACGTAGTTCTGCTGGCCCAGGTCGGACAGCAGCAGCAGCCCCTGGCCGAGGTCCTGCTCCAGCACGGCAGGCACGTTCAGGCCAACGCCGCGCAGCAGCCCGCCCACATGCAGGAACGGGCGGCAGTCTTCGTGCTCGGGCGGGGCATCCATGACGATCAGCGTCCGGTCGCCCGCGTCCAGCCTGAAATAACGGCGGAAGCTGGCATCGGCGGAAGCCGGGCGCAGGGTGTCCACGGCCAGGTTCAGGGAGGCGGGCAGGCCGGTCAGCCAGTTGCGGATCTGCGTCAGGCGGGGGTCTAGAGGGGTTTTCAAGAAAGATCCGTGTGGAAAGGACGATATTGCGGAATTTTGCGTCCGGCGCACATAAGTCTGGGCGCATGGCGCGGCTTCTCTATAATACCGGGTCATTTCCGTTGGCTTTGGCTCCCTGCGAGCGCCAGTGCCGGCTTCTTCCATCGTCGATAAGGGCTTTTTTCACTCGTGCGCAAGGTTCGGTGGTTGATCCTATCTGCTGTCAGCGTTGCCGGGGCCGCTCAGGCCCAGGGCAGCCAAGGGACGGCCGCGTCAGAAACGCCCGCCGCTTCGGCGCCCGTGCTGCGCACGTCCCCCGGCCTGCGGCTGCACAGGCTGCCGGACGGCAATATTCCCGCATATCTCGAAGCCGATTCAATCGACGGCGATCCAGATTCCGACCTGACCCTGACCGGCAATGCGCAGGTGCGCCGCATCGACGGCGTCATCAAGGGCGACCGCATCAACTATCGCAAGGACAGCGGCGAGGTCGACGTCGAGGGCAGCGCGCGCATGATGCGCGACGGCACCCTGGTGACCGGTCCGCGGGCCAAGTTCAACGTCGACAAGTACACGGGCGAGATCGAGAAGCCGAATTTCTGGATGGGCGCCACCGGCGGCTTCGCCGTCGCCGAGCACGCGGACATCTTCAGCAAGTCGCAGATGCGGCTGCACACCGTGACCTACAGCGGCTGCAACTGCGAGAAGCCGTCGTGGTACATCAAGGCCACCACGGTCGACGTCGACTTCGACGAGAACGAAGGCGTGGCGCGCAACGGCGTGCTGTATTTCAAGGACGTGCCGATCCTGGCGTCGCCCTACATGACCTTCCCGGTCAAGAAGGAACGCAAGTCGGGCTTCCTGGTGCCGACATACGGGACGACCAGCCAGGGTGGCCTGGACATCTCGATTCCGTATTACTTCAACCTGGCGCCGAACTACGACCTGACCTTGCAGCCGCGGTATTTTTCCAAGCGTGGCACGCAGCTGGGCGGCGAGTTCCGCTATATGGGGTGGGCCTATAACGGCACGCTGGTCGGTACCTATCTGCCGAACGACCAGATCCGCGACCGGGATCGCTGGATGTTCCGTTGGACGCACCAGCAGGTATTGGGCAATGGCTTCTATACCGATTGGGATTACGCCAAGGTATCGGACAACAACTACTTCCGCGATATTTCCCAACTGGGCTTGAACCAGGCTTCCACGACCTATCTGCCGCAGCGCGGCCGGGTAGGCTGGAGTTCGAATTACTGGAGCACCTACGTCCAGGTCTACAAGTATCAGACCTTGCAGGATCCGGATGCGCCGCTGATCCCGCCCTACGACAAGGTGCCTGAACTCTATCTGCGCGGCGCACGCTACGACTGGGGCGGTTTTGACGTCGACTGGACGTCCACCGCCGTGCGTTTCCGCCAGCCCCTGGTCAGCTCGGTGCGCTATGGCCCGGATGGAGATCGCCTGCAGTCCTATCCCACGATTTCCTATCCGATCGTCCGGCCGGGCTGGTTCATCGTGCCCAAGGCTGGCGTGAATTTCACGCAGTACCAGACGAACTGGTATCGCACCGACTGGCCCGGCATGCCCGGGTCGTCGAATTTCCCGCGCGGCGCGTCGCGTACGGTGCCGATCTTCTCGGTGGATGCCGGTCTGGTGTTCGACCGTGAAACCACTTTGTTCGGCAAATCGTCCATCCAGACGCTGGAGCCGCGGCTGTACTATCTCAGGGTGCCGTATCGGGATCAAAGCCGCTTGCCGGTGTTCGACACATCGCTGGCCGATTTCAGCTTCTCGCAGGCGTTCGAAGAGAACACGTACACCGGCGGCTGGGATCGCATCGCGAACGCCGATCAGGTGACGGCGGCATTGACGACGCGCTGGCTGGATGCGAACACCGGGTTCGAGCGCCTGTCCCTGTCGGCGGCTCAACGCATCTACTTCGAGAACCAGAAAGTCACGCTGCCCAACGAGACGCCGCGCAACAACGTGCGGTCGGACTTCCTGGTGGCCGCCAGCGCTGCCCTGACCGACACGTTGAACACCGACGTGGCCGCTCAATACAATCCCTATGACAACCGCTGGTCGCGCGCCTTGGTGAGCGCGCGCTGGTCGCCTCAGAGGCTGACGACGGTCGCGCTGTCCTATCGTTACCAGCGCGACCCGCAGCCCGGGGTCTATTACCAGCCGCAGGGCCAGAACCAGGTCAGCCTGGCTGTGCAGTGGCCGTTCACGAAGCGCTGGTATGGCGTGGGCCGCGTCGATTATTCCCTGCGCTCCGGGCCGAGTTCGACCGTGGCGAACCTGAACGACTCCCCCCGCGTCACCCAGGCCATCGCCGGCCTGGAATACAAGGGTGATTGCTGCTGGGTGGGCCGCGTGGTCTACCAGCGTTACGCGGTGTCGGCCAAGGACGCCAACTCCGCCGTGTTCTTCCAGCTGGAGCTGACCGGCCTGGGTTCCCTCGGAACCGACCCGATGACCCTGCTGAACAGAAGTATCCCCGGCTACAGCCGCGTTACCCCGCCTGTGCCGAACGGGACCACATTTGAAAGGTATGAATGATGCGTAGGTTGCACTCCTTGCGCCGCCTGTCCGGCAGCGCTCTGCTGTTGGCCCTTTGCGCCGGCTTGCCGGCCGCTCATGCGGCGGAGCCCGCCGGCAAGGGCGGCGGCAAGCCCGCCGCCGCGCAAAAAAGCGCGGCGCCCGCGCAGTCCGAGCAGTTCGTCGACGGCATTGCCGCCGTGGTCGACAAGGACGTGATCACGCTGCGCGAACTGCATGATGCGTCGCTGCGCATCGCCGGCGACCTGAAGGCGCGCGGCATCCAGGTGCCTGACGGCCAGACCTTGCAGCACCAGGTGCTGCAGCGCCTCATCATGGAACGCGTGCAGCGCCACGAGGCCGATCGCATGGGCATCCGCGTGGATGACGCGCAGGTGGATCAGGCCACCCAGGCCATCGCGGCGCGCAACAAGATCGGCGTGGACCAGCTGCGCAAGGAAATCGAAAAATCGGGCGTGTCCTGGGACAGCTACCGCAAGTCCCTGCGCGACGAGATCCGCATGGACCGCCTGCGCCAGCGTGCCGTCGATTCCACCATCGTGATTTCGGACGCGGAAGTCGATGCCTTCCTGCGCGATCAACGCCGCAACCCGGCGTTCGCCGCGCAGACGCAGGCCGAGCCTCAGCCTCAGCCGCAGGCGCAGCCGGAACCCGCGCCCGAGCAGGCGGCGGCGCCCAGCGGGCCGATGCTGTACGCGCTCGCGCAGATCCTGGTGCGCGTGCCTGAAGGCTCGTCGCCTGAGCAGCTGACCGCGTTGCGCAAGAAGGCCGAGGGCCTGCTGGCCCGCGCCAAGCGCGGCGACGATTTCGCCAGCCTCGCGGCCGCGTCCTCCGACGGTCCCGAGGCGCTGCAGGGCGGCGTCATGGGCGTGCGTCCGCTGGACGGCTGGCCCGACCTGTTCGTCAAGGCGGTCGGCAATCTGCAGAAGGGCCAGGTCAGCGCCCTGATCCAGAGCGGCAACGGTTTCCACATCATCAAGGTGCTGGACCGCGGCACGGCGCAGCCGGCCCCGGCCCGCACCGCCCGCGCGCCCGCGCCGGCCCAGGCGCCGCAGCCCAAGCCCCAGCCGCAGCACGCGCAGCAGCCGGCGTCCATGCAGGTCACGCAGACCCGCGCGCGCCACATCCTGATCAAGACGTCCACGGTCATGAGCGACCAGCTGGCGCGTCAGCGCCTGGAGCAGGTGCGCCAGCGCCTGGTGGCGGGCGATGCCAAGTTCGAGGACATGGCGCGTCAATATTCGCAGGACTCGACCGCGCCGCAGGGCGGCGAGCTGGGTTGGCTGAATCCCGGCGAAACCGTGCCGCCTTTCGAGGCTGCGATGAACGCGCTGCAGCCCGGCGAGCTCAGCCAGCCGGTGCAATCGCCGTTCGGCTGGCACCTGATCCAGGTCGAAGAGCGACGCCAGCATGACGCGACCGACGAAATGGCGCGCATGAAGGCCCGCCAGATCCTGTTCGAGCGTCGCGCCCAGCCCGCCTTCGAGGATTGGCTGGACCAGTTGCGCGCCCAGGCCTACGTGGATAACCGCCTGGAAAAGCAACAACGCATCCAACAGAACAACCGCTAGGCCGCTCATGTCTCAACACCAGGCGCGCAAGCGCTTTGGCCAGAACTTCCTGACCGACGACAGCGTCGTCGAGTCCATCGTCCGGGCGGTCGCGCCCGCCCGTGGCGATGCGGTGGTTGAAATCGGGCCCGGCCTGTCCGCGCTCACCCGGCCGCTGCTGGAGCGGCTGGATCGTCTCACCGTGGTCGAGATCGATCGCGATCTGGCCGCGCGGCTGCGCAAGCAGTTCGAGGCCGACCGCCTGACGGTGGTCGAGGCCGACGCGCTGACCGTGGATTTCGCGCAGTTCGGCCCTGGACTGCGCGTGGTCGGCAATCTGCCGTACAACATCTCCAGCCCGCTGCTGTTCCACCTCATGGCCTCGGCCGACCATATCCGCGACCAGCATTTCATGCTGCAGCGGGAAGTGATCGACCGCATGGTGGCCGAGCCCGGCTCCAGCGACTACAGCCGCCTGTCGGTGATGCTGCAATCGCGCTACCGCATGCACAAGCTGTTCGACGTACCGCCCGAGGCCTTCGACCCGCCGCCCAAGGTGGTGTCGGCGGTCGTGCGCATGATGCCCCTGCCCGGGGATCGCTTGCGTCCCGTCAGCGCCAAGGCGTTCGAGACGGTGGTGGCGCGGGCGTTTTCCCAGCGCCGCAAGATGCTGCGCCGCGTGCTGGCGGACTGGGCGCCGCAGGTGCCCTGGGAAGCGCTGGACATCGCGCCCACGGCGCGCGCCGAGGACGTGTCGGTGGACCGGTACATCCGCCTGTCCGATGCGCTGGTCGCGGCGGGCGTGCTGCAGGCCGGCTGAGCGCCAGGCCGTTTCTTCGCGGCCACTTCCCGAAGGCTCGCCTGCCGCTGGCGCGGCAGGCTGGCGCCGTGTGCTACAGCATGCGCTTTTGCGCGGCCATCCATAGCTGCATCACGTCGCGCGCGCGATCGTGCAGCAGGCGTTCGGCGTCGTTGAGGGCCTGCTGCAGCGTGATGGGGCCGGGCGCGAGACTGAACGCCGCGCTGATGCCGCAGGCGTGCAGGGCCTCGTAGCCTTCGCCCAGCGAGCCGGCCAATGCCACCACGGGCACGCCTGCCTGCCGGGCGATCCGGGCGACGCCGGCCGGCGTCTTGCCCCGCAGCGTCTGCGCATCCATCCGGCCTTCGCCGGTGAACACCAGCGTGGCGCCTTCCACGGCTTGCGCCAGTCCGCCCAGCTCGGCCACGATCTCCACGCCGGGGCGAAAGCGTGCGTCCAGGAATGCCTTGGCCGCGAAACCCAGGCCGCCGGCGGCGCCCGCGCCGGGCGCATCGCGATGGTCGACCCCCAGGCTGCGCGCGCAGATGTCGGCAAAGCGTTCCAGCGCCTGGTCCAGCTCCCGCACCTGTTCGGGCGTCGCGCCTTTTTGCGGACCGAACACGTGTGATGCGCCTTGCGGGCCGCAGAGCGGATTGTCCACGTCGCTGGCCACGTCGATGCGCGCGCCGGACAGCCTGGGGTCGAGTCCGCGGATATCTATGGCGGCGATCCGCGCCAGCGCGCCGCCGCCGGGCGGCAGGCTGTGTCCTTCGGCATCCAGCAGCCGCGCGCCCAGCGCGGTCAGCATGCCGGCGCCGGCGTCGTTGGTGGCGGAGCCGCCCAGCCCCAGGATGATATGGCGCGCTCCAGCGTCGAGCGCGGCCAGGATCAGCTCGCCCACGCCGTGGCTGCTGGCGCGCATCGGGTCGCGGCGAGTCGGCGCGATCAGTTCCAGGCCGGAAGCGGCGGCCATTTCGATGACGGCCGTGCCGTCGGCCAGCATGCCCCAGGCCGCGTCGACCTTGTGGCCCAGCGCATCGTTCACGGTCTGCATGCGCGCCTCGCCCGAGGCGGCGGCGAGCACCGCCTCGACCGTGCCCTCGCCGCCATCGGCCATGGGCACGCATACGGTCTGCGCGCCAGGAAAGGCGGCTTTCACGCCGCGCGCGATGGCCTCGGCCGCGGCCGGCGCGGAAATGCTTTCCTTGAACGAGTCGGGGGCGATGACGATTTTCACGATGCGGACAGGCCTGGTCAGGATAGGTGGCGTTCATGATACCCGCGCTGTCGCATCGCGTCGTACCATAGCGTTTCCGTTGTTTCTTGCGAGATAGGATTCCCATGCCCGTACTGCGCCGCACCAAAATTGTCGCCACCCTGGGTCCGTCGACGTCGACGCCCGAGCGCATCGAGGCCCTGATTCGGGCCGGGCTGGACGTGGCTCGACTGAACTTCTCGCACGGCAGCGCCGACGATCACCGCGAACGCGCGCGTCTGGTGCGCGAGATCGCGGCGCGGCAGGGCCGCTACGTCGCGATCATGGGCGATCTGCAAGGACCGAAGATCCGCATCGCGCGCTTCACCGACAAGCTGGTGCAGCTGCAGGTGGGCCAGCCCTTCACGCTGTCGCGCGTCCATCCCAAGGAAGCGGGCACGGCCAGCATCGTCGGCATCGACTACCCGGAACTGGTGCAGGACTGCCGCGTGGGCGACGAGCTGCTGCTCGACGACGGCCGCGTGGTGCTGGTGGTGGACAGCGTCGAGGGCGATGAGGTCCACACCACCGTTACGGTGGGCGGCCCGCTGTCCAACAACAAGGGCATCAACCGTCGCGGCGGCGGCCTGTCGGCGCCCAGTCTGACCGACAAGGATCGCGTGGATATCAAGCTCGCCGCCGAGATGGAACTGGACTACGTGGCGGTCTCGTTTCCGCGCTATGGCAGCGACATTGACGAGGCGCGGACCCTGCTGCACGCGGCCGGCAGCGATGCCTGGATCATCGCCAAGATCGAGCGCGCCGAGGCCGTGGCCGACGACGAAGCGCTGGACGCGCTGATCCGCGCCAGCGACGGCGTCATGGTGGCGCGTGGCGACCTGGGCGTGGAAGTGGGCGACGCCGAGCTGGTGGGCATCCAGAAGCGCATCATCCAGCACGCGCGCACGCTGAACAAGGTCGTGATCACCGCCACGCAGATGATGGAGTCCATGATCTCCAGTCCCATGCCCACGCGCGCCGAAGTCTCGGACGTGGCCAACGCCGTGCTCGACTACACCGACGCCGTGATGCTGTCGGCCGAGAGCGCCTCGGGCCAGTATCCGGTCGAGACGGTGCAGGCCATGGCGCGCGTCTGCCTGGGCGCGGAAAAGCACCCGACCTCGACCCAGTCGCACCATCGCCTGGGCGAGACCTTCACGCGCTGCGACGAGACCATCGCGCTGGCCGCCATGTACGCGGCCAACCACTTTCCCGGCGTCAAGGCCATTATCGCGTTGACCGAAAGCGGCCACACGCCGCTGATCATGTCGCGCATCCGTTCAGGCGTGCCGATCTATTGCTACAGCCCGCACAGCGTCACGCAGAACCGCGTGACGATGTTCCGCGGGGTCTACACGATTCCGTTCGCGCCGTCCGAGTACGAGCCCGCCGACCTGAGCAATGCGGCCATCGACGAACTGCGCAAGCGCAATCTGGTGCAGAGCGGCGATTGGGTCATTCTGACCAAGGGCGATTTCTACCGCGACAGCGGCGGCACCAACGGCATGAAGATCCTGCTGGTGGATTGATGCGGGTGGGTCTGGCCCCGCCAGGCCGGGCCGCGTCAGTCTCGGTCAAGCAGGGCCAGGCCGCGCCTGGCTCGACAGTGCCATCGCCGCCCTGCCGGCGCGTCGTTCAACCGAAGAACCAGTAGCACACGCCGATCGCGGCCAGCACGCCGGCCGCGTCGGCCACCAGCGCGCAGGCCACGGCGTGGCGCGCGCGCAGGATGCCCACCGAGCCGAAGTACACCGCCAGCACGTAGAAGGTGGTCTCGGTGCTGCCCTGCACCACGGTGGCCAGCAGCGCGGGGAAACTATCGACGCCGAAGTGCGTCATGGTCTCCAGCATCAGCGCGCGCGCCGCGCTGCCGGAAAAGGGCTTGACCAGGGCGGAGGGCAGGGCGTCCACGAAGCGCGCGTCCCAGCCCGCCTGGGCGGCCAGCCAGCGGATGCCGTCGAGCAGGAAGTCGAGCGCGCCCGAGGCCCGCAGCATGCCCACCGCGCACAGCATGGCCACCAGGTAGGGCAGCAGGTTCTTGGCGATGTCGAAGCCTTCCTTGGCGCCCTCGACGAAGGCCTCGTATACCGGCACCTTCTTCCAGGCGCCGGCCAGCAGGAACAGCAGCAGGATGCAGAACAGCGTCAGGTTGCCCAGCAACGAGGACAGCGCGGCGATGGCGGTGGCCGTCATGCTGGCCAGCAGCGCCATGAAGCCGCCCAGCGCCAGCGCGCCGCCGCCCAGCCAGGCCAGCACCACCGGATCCGTCAGTTTCAGGCGCTGGCAGAACGCCACCGCCAGGAAGCCGGCCAGCGTGGAGGCGCAGGTGGCCAGCAGGATGGGCAGGAACACCAGCGTCGGATCGGCCGCGCCCTGCTGCGCGCGGAACATGAACAGCGACACCGGCAAGAGCGTCAGCGACGAGGCATTGAGCACCAGGAACAGGATCTGCGCGTTGCTGGCGGTGTCGGGCTTGGGATTGAGCGACTGCAGCTCGCGCATGGCGCGCAGGCCGATCGGCGTGGCCGCGTTGTCCAGCCCCAGGCCGTTGGCGGCGAAGTTCAGCGTGATCAGGCCGATGGCGGGATGGTTGCGCGGCACCTCGGGCATCAGGCGCGCGAACAGCGGGCCGAGCAGCCGCGCCAGCCGTTCCACCAGGCCCGCGCCTTCGGCGATGCGCAGGAAACCCAGCCATAGCGTCAGCGTGCCGAACAGCAGCACCATCACCTCCACCGAGACTCGGGCCATGTCGAACAGGCTGGCGATCATGGCGCGGAAGACCTCGGCGTCGCCGATGGCGAGCCAGCGGTAGAACGCGGCCGCCGCGGCGGCGAGAAAGAAACTCAGCCAGAGTTTGTTCAGCATGTCTTGGGCCTGATGGTACAAAAAATGGGCCGCGCGGCGTCGGCCCTGCACGCCTGGGCGCAGGGCGCGGCTCGACTGGGCGCCCGGGCATTGTCGCAGAGTCGGACGGCCCACGCGTGGTCGCGCGCCCGCAATTCTGGTACTTTGACCCGATGCGCCCCTGGGCCAGCGGCCCCGGGACGACGACAGCAAAAGGGGATCCCATGGATTTCAACGCCTGGCGCCGGCGCCGCGTTTCCGAACCTGCCTACCGTTGGGCGCGGCGCGCGCTGCCGCCCATGTCCGCGACCGAGCGCGAGGCCATCGAGGCCGGCGACACCTGGTGGGAGGCCGATCTCTTCAGCGGCAATCCAGACTGGCGCAAGCTGCTGGACGTGCCGGCCGCCACGCTGACGCCGGAAGAGCAGAAGTTCATCGACGGCCCCGTGGCGCAGCTGTGCGCCATGCTGGACGAATGGGACATCAGCTGGAACCGCCGCGACCTGCCGCCCGAGGTCTGGGCCTTCCTGAAGTCGCAGCGCTTCTTCGGCATGATCATCCCGCGCCGCTACGGCGGCCTGGGCTTCTCGCCCTACGCGCATTCCGAGGTGGTGCGCCGCATCTCCGCCTGCTCGGTCACGGCCGGCGTCACCGCGATGGTGCCCAACTCGCTCGGACCGGGCGAGCTGCTGATGCAGTTCGGCACGCCGGCGCAGCGCGACTACTGGCTGCCGCGCCTGGCCGACGGGCGCGAGATTCCCTGCTTCGGCCTGACCAGCCCCGAGGCCGGCTCGGACGCCGCGTCCATGACCGACACCGGCGTGGTCTGCCGCCAGGTGGTGGACGGGCGCGAGCTGATCGGCATCCGGCTGAACTGGCACAAGCGCTACATCACGCTGGGGCCGGTGGCCACGGTGCTGGGGCTGGCCTTCAAGCTGTCCGATCCCGACGGCATCCTGGGCGAGCCGCGCGACATCGGCATCTCGGTGGCGCTGGTGCCGGTTGATGCGCCGGGCGTGGAAATCGGCCGGCGCCATCTGCCCGCCATGCAGGCCTTTCAGAACGGCCCCAATCGCGGCCGCGACGTGTTCGTGCCGCTGGACGCGCTGATCGGCGGCGAGGAGCGCGCCGGCCACGGCTGGCAGATGCTGATGAGCGCGCTGGCGGCCGGGCGCGGCATTTCGCTGCCATCGCTGTCGGCGGCGGCGGCCGCGCTGGGGGCTCACGCCACCGGCATGTACGCGCGCGTGCGCGAGCAGTTCGGCCTGCCGGTGGGACGCTTCGAGGGCGTGCAGGAAAAGCTGGCCAACCTGGCCGGCAACGCTTACCTGGTCGAGGCCGCGCGCCGCCTGACCTGCGCGGCGCTGAACCAGGGCGTCAAGCCGGCCGTGGTGTCCGGCATCATGAAGTATCACGCGACCGAGCGCATGCGCCAGTCGGTCAACGACGCCATGGACGTGCACGCGGGCCGGGGCGTGATCGACGGGCCGCGCAACTACCTGGGTTCGCTATACCGCGCCGTGCCCATCGCCATCACGGTCGAGGGCGCCAACATCCTGACGCGCAACCTGATCATCTTCGGCCAGGGCGCCATCCGCGCGCATCCCTACCTGATGCCCGAGATGCTGGCGTTGGGCAATCCGGACGAAGAGCGCGGCATGGAGGTCTTCCACGACGTGTTCTGGCGTCATCTGCGGCACGCGGGCATGACGACCTTGCGCGCCATCGGGCGGGCCTGGACCGGCGGCATGCTGGCGCCCACGCCCACGGCGGGGCCCACGGCCCGCCACTACCGCAGGCTGGGCCGCTACGCCGCGGGGTTCGCGCTGCTGGCCGACGCCGCGCTGGCCAGCCTGGGCGGCGCGCTCAAGCGCCGCGAGCTGATCTCCGCCCGGCTGGGCGACATCCTGTCCGAGCTGTATCTGTTGTCGGCCGTGCTCAAGCGCTGGGAAGACGAAGGCCGCAAGCACGACGACCTGCCGCTGGTGCGCTGGTGCATGGAGCAGGGCGCGGCGCGTATCGAGACGGCAATGGATCAGGTGCTGTCCAACCTGCCGGGCCGGGTGCTGGCCTGGGGCCTGCGCGCTGCCATCCTGCCGCTGCGGCTTGCCAAGGGGCCGGACGACGCCTTGACGCGCGAATGCGCCGAGCTGTTGCTCAAGCCCTCGCCCACGCATGACCGCCTGGCGGCGGAATTGCAGCGCGAGCCTGGGCCGGATCCGCTGGGTCAGCTGACGCGCGCGTTCGCGTTGGCGGAAGCGGTGCAGCCGCTGCGCGACCGGCTGCGCCAGTCAGGCCTGCGCGACTGGCGCGAAGCCCATCGGCAGGGCGCCATCACCGATGCGCAGGCGGCGCAGCTGGAGGCCGCCGAGGCATCGGCGGCCGAGGTGCTGCAAGTGGATGATTTCGCGCCGGAGGAATTGTCGCCCGGCGCGGGACGCGACAATGCGCAGCCCAGCGGCGATTGAGGCCGCCTTGTCGCGGCGTCCTCAATCGTCCTTGTTCGGGTCCATGCCGGGGAACAGGATCTCGGTGTAGCCGAACTTGCTGAAGTCCTGGATGCGGGAAGGATACAGGCGCCCGATCAGGTGGTCGCATTCATGCTGCACCACGCGGGCGTGAAAGCCCTCGGCCTCGCGCTCGATCGGCTGGCCCTGCGGATCCAGGCCGGTGTAGCGGATATGGCGGTAGCGCGGCACCAGGCCGCGCAGGCCGGGCACCGACAGGCAGCCTTCCCAGCCGTCTTCCATCTCGTCGGACAGCGGCGTGATGACCGGATTGCACAGGATGGTCTGCGGCACCGCCGGCGCGTCGGGATAGCGCTCGTTGCGGTCGAAGCCGAAGATCACCAGCTGCAGGTCCACGCCAATCTGCGGCGCGGCCAGTCCCACGCCCTGGGCGGCGGCCATGGTCTCGAACATGTCCGCGACCAGCGCGCGCAGCTCGGGCGTGCCGAAATGCGCCACGGGCGCGGCCACGCGCAGCAGCCGAGGGTCGCCCATCTTCAGGATGGTGTGGATCATGGGTGTCAGTCCACTCGGCCTTTTTTCTGGATGAATTCAATTTTGTAGCCGTCGGGGTCTTCGACGAAGGCGATGACCGTCGTGCCGTGCTTCATCGGGCCGGCTTCGCGGGTGACCTTGCCGCCGCGTTCCTTGACCTTGTCACAGGCTTCGTAGGCATTGTCGACTTCCAGGGCGATGTGGCCGTAGCCGCTGCCCAGGTCGTACTTGTCGGTGTCCCAGTTGTGGGTCAGCTCGATGACGGCGCCTTCGGCTTCGTCCTGGTAGCCGACGAAGGCCAGCGTGAACTTGCCGTCCGGGTAGTCGTTGCGGCGCAGGACGCGCATGCCGAGCACGTTGGTGTAGAAGTCGATGGACTTGTCGAGGTTGCCGACTCGCAGCATGGTGTGTAGCAGGCGCATGTTGGTGTTTCCTATGCGGTCAGGGTGGAAGGGAGCGCCGGCTTCTGGCCGGCGGCGGTCCCGCGGATGCCGAGTTCGGACAGCGCCTCGCCCATGGCCTGGACGGCTTGCCGCATCTGGTCGGCCGAGAAGGCGCCGATGCATCCGACACGGAACGAAGGCTGTTCTGTGTTCTTGAAGTTGCTGAGCACGTAGCCGCGGCGCTTGAGCGCGTCGACGAAGGCCTGCAGGTCCCAGGCCGGCGTGTCCGGGGCCAGCACATTGACGACGATGGGGCCCTGCAGCGCAGGCGGCAGCCAGGGCGTCAGGCCGATCTCGCCCACGCCCTCGTACAGCGCGCGCATATTGGCCGTGTAGCGCGCCAGGCGGGCCTCGCGGCCTTCCTCATGATAGCGCGCCAGCGCGACGGCGAAGGCGGCCAGCGTGGGCGCGGGCGGGGTGAAGCGCGGCCCGGCGTTGGGCTGCAGGCTTTGCTGATAGATGTCGGCCAGGTCCAGCGACCAGCTGCCGGCGCGGCCCTGCGCGGCTTCCAGGCTGTCGCGCCGCGCCACCACGAAGGCGGCGCCGGGCAGGCCCTCCAGGCACTTGTTGGCGGTCAGCGCCACCGCGTCCACGGCCGGCAGGTCCGACAGATCCAGCGGCAGCGCGCCGAAGGCCGAAACGGCGTCGATGATGACGCGCCGTCCCAGCGCCTGCGCGACGCGGGCGATGGCGGGCGCATCGTGGCAGATGCCGCTGCTGGTTTCGCTGTAGACCAGGGCCACGTGGCTGATCGTGGGGTCCTGTTCCAGGGCCTGGGCCACGGCCTGCGGATCGATGCGGTCGCGCACGCCCACGTACAGCGGCACGGCCACGCGGCCGGCCTCGGCGGCGAGCCGCTGCAGGCGGCTGGCATAGGCGCCGGTGGACGGCACCAGCAGGCGTCCGCCCGGCGGCATCAGCGTGCGGATCGCGGCCTCGACGGCGAAGTGGCCGCAGCCGGGCAGGGCCAGCGCGGCATGTTCTTCGGGCCGCGCGCAGGCGGCGCGCAGCACGCCGGCGCAGACCTGGCGGTAGAGTTCGCGGAAATCGTTGTCCCAGGGCGCATAGTCCTGCGCCGCGGCGGCCCTCACCCGCGCGTCGGTGGTCACCGGGCCGGGAATCAGCAGCAGCATCGTCGTGTCTCCAAGGCGCCTCAGAATTGAGGCAGGGATGCCGGATCGTGGCGCCGCAGGATGTTCTTGGCGTCCTCGAAATCGGGCAGGATCTGGCCCACTTCGCGCCAGAAGTCCTGGCTGTGGTTCATTTCGCGCAGGTGGGCCAGCTCGTGCGCGATCACGTAGTCGATGATGGCTGGCGCGAAGTGGATCAGGCGCCAGTTCAGCATGATGTTGCCGTCGCTGGTGCACGAGCCCCAGCGGGTCGCGGCGGAAGACAGCCGCCAGCGGCGGATCTTCAGGCCGCTGATCTGCAGGAAATGCGCGAGGCGCGCGCCGAACCAGGCGCCGGCGCGCTGTTGCAGCCAGGCCTGGGCGGCGTCGCGGATGCGGCCCTGGTCGGCGTTGGCGGGCAGGGCCAGCCACAGCGTGTCGCCGTCCCGCGGGGCGTCGGCGTCGCCCGAGAGCGCGGCCTGGCGGCTGTCGCCGCCCACGCCGATGACGATGCGCCGGCCCAGGTAGGGCAGCTCGCCGCCGGCCTGCCAGCGCGTGTGCGCCATGGCCAACTGCTGCTTGCGGGCGTGCCATTCGCGCAGCTTGTTCAGGATCCAGCGGGCTTTCTCGCGCACCGCGTCGTCGATCTGGCCCAGCGTGACCCAGTTGGGCGCGGTGACGCGCAGGCCGTCGTCGGTGATGACGAAGCCGATGCTGCGGCGGCGCGAGCGCAGCAGCACGAAGCCGATGGGCTGTTCGTCGGTGTTCACCTCGCGCCAGCGGGCGCCGGGCGGCAGCGGATCGGGGCAGGGCGTCGGCACGCGGGCCGAGGCATTCGGGGACAGCGTCAGCAGCGGTTCGCCCGAGTGGGCGGGGGACGGATCTGCAAGGCGCGCCGGGGACGGCGCGTCTGGCGCGGGGCGCGGTCCGGGCGTCGCGCGCGGCGCGGCGTCCGCCGGCGGCACGCCTTCCGGCGCGCCGGTTTCCCGCGAGTCGAACAGGAGTTCGAGCTGAGCGCTGCTAGACATACCTTTCAGGGTTGAGACGCCGCATTTCCCCTTCGATCCAGCCCTGGACCTTCTGGTTCAGTTCCTCGGGGGTGAGTCCCTGGGATTCTATCGCGGGTCCGATGGACAGCGTAACCAGTCCCGGACGCTTCACGAAGGCGTTGCGGCGCCAGCATTCGCCGGCGTTGTGCGCCACCGGGATGACCTTGGCGCCGGTGCGCGAGGCCAGCAGCGCGCCGCCCATCTTGAAGCGGCCGGCCTGGCCCGGCGGCACGCGCGTGCCTTCCGGGAAAAGCAGCGGCCAGCGGCCCTCGTCCATGCGCTTGCGACCCTGGGCGACGACCTGTTCGAAGGCGTCGCGGCCCTTGCTGCGGTCAATGGCGATCATGCGCAGCAGCGCCAGGCCCCAGCCGAAGAACGGCACCATGTGCAGTTCCTTCTTGTAGACGAAGCAGACTTCGCGCGGCATGTATGCGGGAAAGAACAGCGTTTCCCAGGCGGACTGGTGCTTGGACAGGATCACGGCCGGGCCCTCGGGCAGGTTTTCCCAGCCCTTCACCTGCCAGCGGATGCCGCATATCACGCGCGCGCCCCAGATGGCCAGGCGCGGCCAGCCCACGGTGAGCTTGTAGCGCAGGTGCAGCGGCAGCGGCGCCCACAGCACGCAGGCGAAGGCGTAGGGAATGACCGTGACGATCAGGAAAATGGCGTAAAGCAGTGAACGGAGCCGGGCCATCGGGTCAGGCCTCTTTGTCTTGCAACAGCAGGTCGACCACGGCCGTCAGGTCGTCGCAGATGCGCGTGCCGGGCGGCAGGCCGCCCTTGGCCTGCGTCTTCGCGCCGTTGCCGGTCAGCACCAGCCAGGGCGCGCAGCCGGCGGCCGAGGACGCCTGCAGGTCGCGCAGCGAATCGCCCACCGCCGGCACCGCGTTCAGGTCGACGTCGTAGCGCGCGCCGATCTGCTCGAACATGCCGGGCAGCGGCTTGCGGCAGACGCAGTTGTCGTCCGGCCCGTGAGGGCACAGGAAGACGGCGTCGATGCTGCCGCCGGCGGCGGCCAGCTCGCGCCGCATCTTGGCGTGGATGGCGTTGAGCGTGTCCATGTCGAACAGGCCGCGCGCCAGGCCCGACTGGTTGGTGGCGACCACCACCTTCCAGCCGGCCTGGGTCAGGCGGGCGATGGCCTGCAGGCTGCCGGGCAGGGCGATCCATTCGTCGGGACTTTTGACGAAGGCGTCGCTGTCCTGGTTGATGACGCCGTCGCGGTCGAGGATGATCAGTTTCACTGTGCCAGCCTGGAAATGTCGGCGACCTGGTTCATCAGGCCATGCAGCTGGCCCAGCAGGGCCAGCCGGTTGGCGCGCACGGCCGGGTCCTCGGCCATGACCATGACGTCGGCGAAGAAGGCGTCCACCGGCTCGCGCGCCTGGGCCAGCGTGCGCAGGCTGGCGGCGAAGTCGCCGGTCGCGAACTGCGCCTCGGCTTGCGGGCGCAGCGTCGCGACCGAGGCGGCCAGCGCCTTTTCAGCGGGCTCGACCAGCGCGGCGTCGTTCACCTGGCCGATCTCGCCCTCGGCCTTCTTGAGCAGGTTGCCGATGCGCTTGTTGGCGGCGGCCAGGCTGGCGGCCTCGGGCATCTGCGCGAAGGCGGCCACGGCGCGCACGCGCTCGCCCACCTGGTGCAGCGGCGGCGTCAGCGCGATCACGGCTTCGACCGCGTTGCGGTCGGAATCGGCGATCAGCTGGTTGCGGTAGCGCTCATAGATGAAGGCGCGCACCTCGGCCAGCGTGTCGGCGGGGATCTTGCCGGCCGGGAAGGTGCCGGCGGCCAGGTCGAGCAGGCCGTCCAGCGACAGCGGGCCGTCCTGGTTGATCTTCAGCCAGCCGCCGGCGGCCAGCTGCTCGAAGGCGCTGATCAGGCCCAGCGCGGCGCGGCGCAGGCCGAAGGGATCGCGCTCGCCGGTGGGCGCCAGGCCGATGGCCCAGATGCCGACCAGGGTTTCGGCGCGCTCGGCGATGAACAGCGTGGCGGCGGTCAGCGTGTCGGCGTTGACCGGGGCGTCGCAGCGGTTGCGGTACTGGGTGCGCAGCGCCTCGACCACGCTGGCCGGTTCGCCATCGCCGGCCGCGTAGTACGCGCCCATGATGCCTTGCAGCTCGGGGAACTCGCCCACCATGTTCGAGCCCAGGTCGGCTTTGGCCAGCAGGGCGGCGCGGTCGGCGGCCGAGACGTCGCCGCCCAGCTGCTGCGCCACGCCCCGGGCGATGGCGCGCACGCGCTCGACGCGCTCGAGCTGGGTGCCCAGCTTGTTGTGGTAGACGATAGCGCCCAGCTGCTCGACGCGCGCGGCCAGCGGCGTCTTGCGGTCGGTGTTGAAGAAGAACTGCGCGTCGGCCAGGCGCGGGCGCACCACGCGCTGGTTGCCTTCGACGATGTTCACCGGATTGGCCGTGTGCATGTTGCTCACGATCAGGAAACGGTGCGTCAGGCGGCCGCTGGCCGGGTCGAACAGCGGGAAGTACTTCTGGTTCAGGCGCATCGTCAGGATCAGGCATTCCTGCGGCACTTGCAGGAATTGCTCCTCGAACTCACCCACGTAGACGGTGGGATGCTCGACCAGCGCGGTGACTTCGTCCAGCAGCGCGGCGACTTCCGGGTCGTCGCCCAGCGTGGCCGACAGGCGGCCGGCGTGGTCCAGCAGTTGGCGCTCGATGTCGGCGCGGCGGCCTTCGAACGAGGCCATGACGCGGCCCTTGTCGGCCAGCGTGGCGGCATAGGCGTCGGCGTCGGCTATCGCCACCGGGCCGTTGCTCATGAAGCGGTGGCCCAGCGTTTCGCGGCCGGCGGCCAGGCCCAGCGCGGTCACGGGCACCACGTCGGCGCCGTGCAGCGCGATCAGGCCGTGGGCCGGACGCACGAACTTGACGGTGGTCACGCCGTCGGCCAGCTGGTAGCGCATGACCTTGGGAATGGGCAGGCCGTCGATGGCGGCGGCGATGCCTTCCTGCAGGCCCGTGGCCAGCGCGGCGCCGGGGGCGGTGCCGCGGGCGACCAGGTAGTCCTGCTTGCCGTCGGATTCGCGTTCCAGCGTGGCCAGGTCAATATTTTCCAGGCCCTTGGCGGCCAGCTTCTTTTGCAGCGCGGGCGTGGCCTGGCCGTCCTCGGTCAGGCCGATCTTCACCGGCATCAGCTTCTCGGCGTAGGCCTGGTCAGGGGCCTGGGCCAGCACGGCCGACAGGCGCACCGCCAGGCGGCGCGGCGTGGCATAGGCCTCTGCCGAGCAGCCTTCGGCCAGCAGGCCGTGGCGCGCCAGCGTGGCGCGCACGCCTTCGGCGTAAGCCTGGCCCAGCTTCTGCAGGGCCTTGGGGGGGAGTTCTTCGGTCAGCAGCTCGACCAGCAGGGGGCGGATGTTCGTCGTCATTTATGCAGTCTCCCCGGCGGCCTGGTCGCGGTCCAGCATGGGAAAGCCCAGCCGCTCGCGGGAGTCGTAGTAGGCCTGGGCGACGGCGCGCGACAGGTTGCGGATGCGGCCGATATAGGCGGCGCGTTCGGTCACGCTGATCGCGCCGCGCGCGTCCAGCATGTTGAAGGTGTGCGCGGCCTTCAGCGTGGCTTCATAGGCCGGCAGGGCCAGCGGCACGTCCATCAGGCGCTTGGCCTCGGCTTCGTAGTCGTTGAAATGCGCGAACAGCATCTGGGCCGAGGAATGCTCGAAGTTGTAGGTGGACTGCTCCACTTCATTCTGGTGGAACACGTCGCGGTACAGCACGCGGCGGCCGTTGGCGCCTTCGGTCCAGACCAGGTCGTACACGCTTTGCACGTCCTGCAGGTACATGGCCAGGCGTTCCAGGCCGTAGGTGATCTCGCCCGTGGTCGGCGTGCAATCCAGGCCGCCCACCTGCTGGAAATAGGTGAACTGGGTCACTTCCATGCCGTTGAGCCAGACTTCCCAGCCCAGGCCCCAGGCGCCCAGCGTGGGGTTTTCCCAGTCGTCCTCGACGAAGCGGATGTCGTGCTCGGCCGGGTCGATGCCCAGCGCCTTCAGCGAGCCGATGTACAGGTCCAGGATTTCCGGGGGGGCGGGCTTGAGCACCACCTGGTATTGGTAGTAGTGCTGCAGGCGGTTGGGGTTCTCGCCGTAGCGGCCGTCCTTGGGGCGGCGCGAGGGTTGCACATAGGCGGCGCGCCAGGGTTCCGGGCCGATGGCGCGCAGGAAGGTGGCGGTGTGCGAGGTGCCGGCGCCGACTTCCATGTCGTAGGGTTGCAGCAGGGCGCAACCCTGCTTGTCCCAGTATTCCTGGAGCGTAAGGATGATTTGCTGAAAAGTGAGCATAGGATTCTTGGAAATCGGCCGCGGGGCAGGGACTGCCCATGGCGTGGCAAACCGGGCATTTTAACTGGCCCGGGGCGGGGCCGGGCGTACGGGCGGGAATGGGGCCGGATCAGGCGTCGCCGGCTGACCGCCGGGGCCGGCGCGCGCCTGGCGGACATCCCGGCCGGGCGCGCCTGCGCCGGCAAACCAATGGTCGTATGATTCCAGGTTGTACCCAAGTCTTATATAAAACTGGAACTCGATTCCGGTAGACCCGAAAAAAGGAGTTGTCCCATGTCCGACCTGATCACGGTGGAAGTCACCGACGGCATCCAGATCATCACGATCAATCGTCCCGAGGCCAAGAACGCCATCAACCTGGAAACGGCGCAGGCCATGGCGGCGGCGCTGGATCAGCTCGACAGCCGCGACGACGTGCGCATCGGCATCCTGACGGGCGGCGGCGGCACCTTCTCGTCGGGCATGGACCTCAAGGCCTTCGCCAAGTCCGGCCAGCGTCCCTACGTCGAGGGCCGCGGCTTCGCCGGCCTGACCGAGCGCCCGCCCAAGAAGCCGCTGATCGCGGCCGTGGAAGGCTACGCCCTGGCTGGCGGCTGCGAAATGGCGCTGGCGTCCGACCTGATCGTGGCCGCCAACAACGCCAAGTTCGGCCTGCCCGAGGTCAAGCGCGGCCTGGTGGCTGGCGCTGGCGGCATGCTGCGCCTGCCGCGCCGCCTGCCCTACCACATCGCCATGGAAGTGATCCTGACCGGCGACATGCTGCCCGCCGAGCGCGCCCATGCCTTCGGCCTGGTCAACCGCCTGACCGAGCCTGGCGGCGCCCTGGCCGGCGCGCTGGAGCTGGCCCGCGCCATCGTCGAGAACGGCCCGCTGTCGGTGCAGACCGCCAAGAGCATCGTGTCCCAATCGGGCGACTGGTCGCAGGACGAGATGTTCGACCGCCAGCGTCCGCTGACCGCGCATATCTTCACCTCGGCCGACGCCAAGGAAGGCGCCACCGCCTTCGCCGAGAAGCGCAAGCCGGTTTGGCAAGGTAAATAGGACATGCCCCCACGCCGCACTCGCTACGCGAGCTTGCTGCCCCCCGAGGGGGCTTTTTGCCTCGGGGCGGCCCAGCGGCAAAAATAGTGCTTTTCCCTTTCCGTGCAGCCGGTCGCCCCGGCCGCGTTTTCACGTTTTCCCTCTAGACAGCAAATTCGCCATGTCCATCATCATCAAGGAAGAAGACCTGGTCCAGTCGATCGCCGACGGGATCCAGTTCATCAGCTACTACCATCCGGTGGACTACATCCGCCACCTGGCCCGCGCCTACGAGCGCGAGGAAAGCCCCGCCGCGCGCGACGCGATGGCGCAGATCCTGACCAACTCGCGCATGTGCGCCGAAGGCAAGCGTCCGCTGTGCCAGGACACCGGCATCGTCAACGTGTTCCTGAAGGTCGGCATGGACGTGCGCTTCGACACCAAGCGCAGCCTGCAGGAGCTCTGTGACGAAGGCGTGCGCCGCGGCTACCTGAACCCGGACAATCCGCTGCGCGCCTCGGTGCTGGACGATCCGCTGTTCGCCCGCAAGAACACCCGCGATAACACGCCCTGTATCCTGCACGTCGACCTGGTCCCTGGTGACAAGGTCGACGTGCAGATCGCGTCGAAGGGCGGCGGTTCCGAGAACAAGACCAAGTTCGTCATGCTCAACCCCAGCGACTCGCTGGTGGACTGGGTGCTCAAGACCGTGCCGACCATGGGCGCGGGCTGGTGCCCGCCCGGCATGCTGGGTATCGGCGTCGGCGGCACCGCTGAAAAAGCCATGCTGATGGCCAAGCAGTCGCTGATGGAAGACATCGACATGTACGAGCTGCTGGCGCGCGGCCCGCAGAACAAGCTGGAAGAGCTGCGCATCGAGCTGTACGAGAAGGTCAACGCGCTGGGCATCGGCGCCCAGGGCCTGGGCGGCCTGACCACGGTGCTGGACGTCAAGATCAACACCTTCCCGACCCACGCCGCCTCCAAGCCCGTGGCCATGATCCCGAACTGCGCCGCCACCCGCCACGCCCACTTCGTGCTGGACGGCTCGGGCCCGGCGCGCCTGGATCCGCCCTCGCTGTCCGAGTGGCCGGAAGTGCACTGGGCGCCGGACTACAACAAGTCCAAGCAGGTGGACCTGAACTCGCTGACCAGGGAAGAAGTCGCCAGCTGGAAGCCGGGCCAGACCCTGCTGCTGTCAGGCAAGATGCTCACCGGCCGCGACGCCGCGCACAAGCGCATCCAGGACATGCTGGCCAAGGGCGAGCCGCTGCCGGTGGACTTCACCAACCGCGTCATCTACTACGTGGGCCCGGTCGATCCGGTGCGCGACGAAGTGGTCGGCCCGGCCGGTCCCACCACCGCCACCCGCATGGACAAGTTCACCGAGATGATGCTGGCGCAGACCGGCCTGATCTCCATGATCGGCAAGTCCGAGCGCGGCCCGGTCGCCATCGAGGCGATCCGCAAGCACGGCTCGGCCTACCTCATGGCGGTGGGCGGCGCGGCCTATCTGGTGTCCAAGGCGATCCGCGAAGCCCGCGTGCTGGCCTTCGAGGACCTGGGCATGGAAGCCATCTACGAGTTCGACGTGAAGGACATGCCGGTGACCGTGGCGGTGGACGCCCAGGGCATCTCGGTCCACAACACCGGACCGAAGGAATGGCAGGCCAAGATCGGCAAGATCCCGGTCGCGGTGGCTTGACCGGCGGTTTCGCGTGAAGCCGCAAGCGTGAGGGTTCGCCCTCGCTCGCGGCGCGCCTGACGAGGCGCGGGCGGCTCCGGAACGACAAGGCCCCGGCCAGGGAATGAACTGGCC
>NZ_JCBANG010000010.1:0-108240 GCF_059760905.1 Achromobacter sp. 1011811831 | reverse complement strand
GCTCCCATGCATGGGAGCCGGCGGTTCCGACCCTGGCGGCGGATGTCCGCCGCCGGCCCGCGCCTATTGCGTCAGGTCGATCTTGTAGCGCGACAGCTGCGTCACCGGATCCGGCGTGGCGTCATGCACGGACACGTTGCCCACGCCATGCGCCGTGGCCATCGCCAGGGTGCCCGGCACCGAGGCGAACACCACCGGTCCGGCCTGCCCGGCCAGCTTGACGAAGCGCCAGCTGCGGTCCAGGCCGTAGGTGGCCAGGTCCAGCGAGGGATGGCGCTTGATGTAGCTGATCAGCACGTCGCGGCTGGCGTCCGGCGCCTGCAGCACGATGTCGCCCTTGCCGCCGGCCAGGCCCGGGAAGTCGCCGCCGCCGCTGGCGCGGTAGTTGTTGGTGACGACCAGGAACTGGGTGGCGGGATTGAGCGGAGCGCCCTTGTAGGTCAGGTTGGCGATGCGCGAGCCCACCGGCTTGGTGACATCGATCTCGTAGCGCAGCGTATTGCCCTCGGCATACAGCACGTCGAAATTGAAGGTGGGGAAGGTCGTGTCGACCAGGTCCTGCGGCGCCACCTGGGCGGGGTCGATCAGGCGGAACTGCTCGGCCGTCTTCTCCAGCCACTGGCGCACGATGTCGCCGCTGACGCGCACCACCTGCAGCGTGTTGGGGTACAGGTACAGGTCGGCCGCGTTGTTGATCGCGATGTTGCCCTGCTTGACGAAGGTGAAGTCGCCGGGGCCATTGCGCCCGCCCTTGAACGGCGCCGCCGCCGACAGGATGGGCAGGGCGGCATAGGACGGGTTGTTGCGGGCGATGTAGTCCTTCAGGTAGTCGATCTGCGCCATGTTGACGATCTGCAGCGCAGACACGTCGCCGGCCATCGCGTAGTAGGTCGACATGTCGAACTGCGCCGCGCCGATCGGCGTCTTGACGTAGGCTATGGTGGCGGCGTGCTCGACCTGCACCAGCTGCTGCGTCGCCGCGTCGGGCGCGACGTAGGTGGCGGGCGTGTTGCCGCTCTGCGCGGTCAGGCGCGTGGAGATCCGCTGCACCTGGGTGGCGTCCTTCTGCACGCTCCAGCCCTTGTCATAGGCGAGCCTGAGCTTGATCTGGCCCAGGTTGTTGCCCCACTGGCCGGCCTGCACCGCCGGCACGCCGTTGATCAGGCCCTTGGCCAGGTCGATGCCGGGCTGGCCGGCGAACTGCGACTTGGGGTTGGTGTCCGGGAACAGCAGATGCTGGTGGCCGGTGATCAGCGCGTCGATGCCCGGCACCTGGGTAAGATAAGCCGCGCCGTTCTCCATGGACGCGCTGTAGGGCGTCTTCAGGTCGATGCCGCCATGCGCCAGCGCCACGATCAGGTCGGCGCCGGCCGCCTTCATTTCCGGCACATAGCGCGCGGCCGTTTCCTTCCAGCCCGTCACCTCGACGTGGCCTTCCAGGTTGGCCTTGTCCCATTGCAGGATGGGCGGCGGCGCGAAGCCGATCACGCCCACCTTCAGCGTTACGTCGACCGCCTTGCCGCCGGCATCGGTGGCCTTGAAAGTCTTGTTCAGCACCACCCAGGGCTTGAAGATGGGCTGCTTGCTCTGGGCCGACACCACGTTGGCCGACACGAAGGGAAAGCCTGGCGCCGCGCAATCCTTGGCGCCGGCGGGATTGGTCTGCGGCGTGCCCTTGGCGATGCCCTTCAGGCCGAAGTCCACGTTGGTGATCTGCGACAGATAGGGCAGGCCGTAGTTGAACTCGTGGTTGCCCATCGTGGCCGCGTCATAGGCCAGCAGCTTCATCTGCTTGTAGATGGCGATCATGTCCGTGCACTGCACCGGCTTGACCAGCGCCTGGTAGTCGGACAGCGCCGTTCCCTGGATGGTGTCGCCGTTGTCGAACAGTAGCGTGTTCGGATTCTGCTTGCGGGCCTCGGCGATCAGCGTGGCCGTGCGGTCCACGCCATAGCTCTTGTCCTCGGCCAGCTTGTAGTAGTCGTAGCCCAGCACGTTGGCGTGCAGATCGGTCGTGCCCAGGATGGCGACATCGAGCGTGGCGCCCTTGAGCGCGTTGGACGGGGGCGCGTCATCATCGTCATCGTCGCTGCCGCAGGCGGACAGGCCGGCCAGCAGGGCGGCGCTGGCCGACAGGGCGAAGATCTTGCGCAGGGCGGGCTTCATCGTCATTCCTCCGGATATGAAGGAGACGAATTCTGGGGACGCCGTGTGACCCATCCATGACACGGAAGACCCGGTTGCAACCGCAACTTGCGGTCATGCGGCCGTCATCAGGCGGTCATGCGCGGCGAGGGACGGTCACGGGCGCAGCGGCGATTCCGCGACCAGGTCGTCCGGCCGCAAGGCGGCCAGCGCGTCCAGGAAACGCCAGGCAAAAGAGCCCGGCCCATCGGCCAGCGCGCCGGCGCGGCGGCCGGCGATGGCGAAGCAGGACAGGGCGGCGACCGCCGCCGCGTAGGCCGCGTGTCGCGAGCCGGCGGCGCGGGGCGCCTGCCGCGATCCCGCGCTGTCGGCGGCCTGCCGCGCCACGGCGGCGAAGGCGCCCGTCAGCGCGGTCAGCGCGCAGCCCGTCGCCGTGACGCGCGGCATCAGCGCATCGCCGCCGGCGATGCGCACGGCGCGGTGTCCGTCTGTGACGTAGTCCACTTCGCCGGTGACGGCCACCACGGTCTCCTGCGCCAGCGCCAGCTCGCGCGCCGATTGCTCGGCCTGCGCCACCGGATCGCCCGCGTCCACGCCGCGCCCGGCGCTGGCGCCACCAGCCAGTGCGATGATCTCGGACGCGTTGCCGCGGATGATTGCCGGTTTCAGCGCCAGCAGCCGGCGCACCGCGTCGCGACGGAAGGCGGTGGCATGGTGGGCGACCGGGTCCAGCACCCAGGGCACCGATGCCTGCGACGCCGCCTGCGCGGTCAGCAGCATGCTGTCGAGCCAGGGCTGGGACAGCGTGCCGATGTTGATGACCACCGCGCCGCTGATGCGCGAGAACTCGGGCGCTTCCTCGGCCGCATGCACCATCGCCGGCGAGGCGCCGGCGGCCAGCAGCACGTTGGCTGCGTAGTTCATGGACACGAAGTTGGTCAGGCATTGCACCAGCGGCGCGTCGCGGCGCAGCGCGGCGTGGAGGTCGCGGGAGGTGTGGGCGAGGGAGGTGAGGACGAGGGAGTCTTGGTCGTTGCGTGCGTCAGCCATGCCGGCGGATCCTGGTTGCGCGGCTGGCCGGGGGCGCCGGGCCGCGGATGCGAGGCCGCGCGCGGAGCGGGCGCGGCAGTGTAGGCGAGGGCGGCGGCGCGGCGGAACTGGGAGGGTATGTTCCGAGCGGGGGCTGCGCTTGTCAAGTTGGCGGGCGCGCAGCCGTGTCCGGGCCGTCCGGGGAGCGCAGCCCCTACACTATGTGTCCGCCCGGCATGGCTGCACGCCGGTTTCGCCTTCGTCGTCCACGCCCGTCCCAAGGTCCCGCGATGCGCCTGAACCAGTGCCACAATTTCCACGACTTCCGCGCCATGGCGCGCCGGCGCCTGCCCGGGCCGATCTTCAACTACATCGACGGCGCGGCCGACGATGAAACCACCTACGCGCGCAACACCGCCGCCTTCGAGAACTGCGACCTGGTGCCCAATGTGCTGCGCGGCGTGGCCGATGTGGACATGTCCGTGACCGTGATGGGCCAGAAGCTGGCGCTGCCGGTCTATTGCTCGCCCACGGCCCTGCAGCGCCTGTTCCATCACGATGGCGAACGCGCCGTGGCGGCCGCCGCGGGCAGGCACGGCACCCTGTTCGGCGTTTCGTCGCTGGGCACCGTCAGCCTGGAGGAAGCGCGCCGGATCAGCGGCGGCCCCCAGGTCTATCAGTTCTATTTCCACAAGGACCGGGGCCTGAACCGCGACATGATGGCGCGCGCCAAGGAGGCTGGCGTGCAGGTGATGATGCTGACGGTGGACAGCATCACCGGCGGCAACCGCGAGCGCGACAAGCGCACCGGCTTCGCCATTCCGTTCCGGCTCAACCTGGCCGGCATCGCCCAGTTCATGGCCAAGCCCGGCTGGGCGCTGAACTACTTCACGCACGAGCGCTTCCGGCTGCCCCAGCTGGACGGCCACGTGGACATGGGCGGCGGCGTCATGTCCATCAGCCGCTATTTCACCGAGATGCTGGATCCGTCCATGACCTGGGACGACGTGGCCGAGATGGTCGCGCACTGGGGCGGCCAGTTCTGCCTGAAGGGCGTGATGTCGGTCGAGGACGCGCGCCGCGCCGCCGACATAGGCTGCACCGGCATCGTGCTGTCGAACCACGGCGGCCGCCAGCTCGACGGCTCGCGCAGCGCCTTCGACCAGCTGGCCGAGATCGTCGACGCGGTGGGCGACCGCATCGACGTGATGATGGACGGTGGCGTGCAGCGCGGCACGCACGTGCTGAAGGCGCTGTCGCTGGGCGCCAAGGCCGTGGGGCTGGGACGCTATTACCTGTTTCCGCTGGCCGCCGCCGGCCAGCCGGGAGTGGAGCGTGCGCTGGATCTGATGCGGGTGGAGATCGAGCGGGCGTTGCGGCTGATGGGGTGCAAGTCGGTGGGGGAACTGGGGCGGGGGAATCTGCGGTTCCGGTAGCCATGATGGGTTCGGTTGCTGTCATGCACCAGTCATGGTTCTTGCAGCTCTCGAAGCTCAGTCTATTGCGAGGGGATTGTCGACGTACCTTACACAGAGCTTGCCTTTTGACTGCGGCAACGGTATCGTGACCGCTGGCTATTCGCCAGGGCATTCGCCTGAGCTGCCGTCGGCTCAAAACACCATCCGGTTAGGGTGGTGCAGTACCAGTACTTCTCCCGAATGGGTGACGTCCTGCGGACTCGACGGTCAGGACTGTAAGTTCACTTCTACATCCTTTCGGAGATTTTTCATGTCTATCTATATGGGCAATTTCTTGCCCTCCCGTGCGAACGTTATCGGTGCAGCAGTTGGCAATCTGTTTCATGTTAGCAATAGCCATCTGATCGAAGCACTCTCTGCGGCATACGGCTTCAAGAGCCACGCTGCCTTTCTTGCCAGCAAGGAACCGGTTGAAGACGACACCTTCAATCGTGCAGCTTTCATCGCGCGACTGTCCACTTTGACTGATCCGTTGACGGCATGTTCGGTGGGCGTCTTGCTTGACGGCGTGACGCTGAAGATCGATATCCAGAAACGTCAGTTTCAGCCGGTTCGTGAAGTCTGGTATGACGTGCGTGTCGAGCTGTCTGGCTACGAACGTCCCGTGCATGGTGATCTGGTCTTTGTCTTGCCCGAACGCGATGCCGGTAGTGCTGAGCCGTTCCGTATTGATTCCACGTCAGACCACCGGTCGCAGCAGGTTGAGCCTATCGTGCGATCCGCGCACGATGGTCGCTTGTTGACGGCACAGTTGGTCGACGGAGTCTGGAACGGTGGCATGTATGTCTATGCCGTTGAGCACCAGCGTGATGATCGCAACAGTGTTGGCTGGGTCAGGGCTGGTTTGGCTCGCGCTATCTTGTCGGCGTTGGCCCCGGTGCGCTGCGATGTTTATCGCCCCGAAACGTACGAACATGGATGCTGGCGAGTCCGGCTCGTAGCAAGTCCGCAGGTTCTGTCGTTTTGGAACGATAGTTCGGTGACGTTCGATGTTCCGAACATCCCGTATCACCGGTTCCACCTCGAAAATGGTGGGTATTTGGCAGATATTCGAGCCGGCGGACCGCAGGTTGGTCGTTTTGTTGATGGTGTCTGGTTGAGCGATCTTTACCCGAATGGGCAGAGGGGGCTGGACAATCTGCGTTCTGCGCGTCAGGTGCAGAGCGAGATCGTCAAGAGCATGCATGCCATGCTGACTATTCAGGGGTATTTCAGCGGAAAGCAGGCTAAGGCCGTGGCAGCCTGATTGCTCAGTTGCTGACGAGAAAAGACAAGGGCGCCAGTAGGCGCCCTTGTCTTTCTTGTCCATGACAACATGAAAAGGTTGGCGATCGTGGTCGTCTTCTCTCAAGGGAAGCACCAATGTATGGTCAGTGTCTGGTCGGTAGTAGCCGTTGCGGTCGATACTTAGTAGCAAATCCGTGCACCTTCGCGTCGAAGCCCTTTATCCACGACCTACGCTAGCTTCTGCCGGCACCCGGCCGTGATCTCATCTTGCGGCCCGCATCCTGTGTTGGCAGGGAGCGCACATCACTGGCCGATTTTTCTGCTTCGCTTTTGTCGCCGGCGCGGCGCTGACGCAGACCCTGGCGGACCTGCCGGGGCCGGCGGCGCGTGTCGCGCTGCTGGCCGCGATCCTGCTGGCGGCGCTGGCGCTGCGACGGCCGAGGTGCGCCGTCTGGAAGCTGACCGCCGCGCTCGTCCTGGGCCTGTCCGCCGGCCTGCTCAACGCCAGCTGGCAGGCCCAGACACGCCTCGACGACGGCTTGTCCGACGCGCACCACGACCAGGTGGCGCGCCTGACTTTGCTGGTGACCGGGCTGCCGGACGGCGATGCCCGTCGCTGGCGCTTCGTCGCGGATACGCTGGAACCCGCGCCGTCCGGCATCCCCTCCCGCCTGCTGGTCACGTGGCACGCGCCGCCCGACGGACCGGACCTGCCGGCGCTGGCGCCGGGGCAGGTCTGGCGCATGGCGTTGGTGCTGCGCCGCCCGGCGGGACTGCGCAACGCGGGCCTGCCGGATGCGGAAGGCCGGATGTTCGCGCTGGGCCTGCGGGCCACCGGCACGGTGCGCGGCCAGCCGAGATTCGTGGCCGACCGTCCCTGGGCCGGCCCCGGCGTGGTGATCGAGCGCGCGCGTCACCGTATCCGCGTGGGCATGCGCCGGGCGTTGGACGGGCATCGCTACGCGCCGGTCCTGATCGCCTTGGCGATCGGCGACCAGGCTGGCGTGGCGCGCGAGGACTGGCGGCTGTTCAACCGCAGCGGCATCACGCATCTGGTGTCCATCAGCGGCATGCACGTCACCTCGATCGCCGGCGTGGCGGGCATGCTGGCCGCGTTCCTGTGGCGGCGCGCGCGTTGGCGCGGCACCGGATTGGCCGAGCGCGCGCCGTCACGCATCGTGGGCGGCATGGCGGCGGCCTGGGTCGCGTTGCTGTATTGCCTGCTGGCGGGTTGGGGCGTGCCGGCCCGGCGCACCTTCTTCATGCTGGCGACGGTGCTGGCGGCGGCCATGTCGCGCCTGCCCTTGACGGGCGGGCGGGTGCTGGCCGTCGCCGCCGCGCTGGTGACGGCGCTGGACCCCTGGGCGCCGATGGCGCCGGGCTTCTGGCTGTCGTTCGGCGCGGTCGCCATCCTGCTGCGCATCGTCGCGGCGCCGGTGGATCCGTCGGCCGGCCTGGGCCGCCGCGTGGCGGCGAGGGTGGGGCAGGCCAGCCATCTGCAACTGCTGGTGACGCTGGGGCTGACGCCCCTGCTGGCCTTCTGGGTGGGCCAGGTGTCGGTGGGCTCGCCGCTGGCGAACGCGGTGGCGATACCGGCGGTGAGTTTCCTGGTCACGCCCCTGTCTTTGCTGTGCGCGCTGTTCGCGGCGATTCCGGGCGCGGAACGCCTGGCTGCCGGCGCGGGGCAGGCGGGGCTGGCGGTATTCGACCTGACCATGATGCCCGTCGCCTGGGTGGGCGAGGCATCCTGGGCCAGCTTCGACGTGGCGGCCGCGCCCTGGCCCTGGCTGCTGCTGGCGCTGGCGGGCTTGGCCTGGGCCTTGCAGGCGCGAGGCTGGCCGGGGCGCCATTGGGGGTGGCTATGGATGCTGCCGCTGCTGTGCTGGCGTCCCGAGCGGCCCGAGCCGGGATACTGGCGGCTGACGGCGCTGGACGTGGGGCAGGGCGGCGCGGTGCTGCTCGAAACCGCCACGCGCGCGCTGCTGTTCGATGCCGGGCCGCGCCATCGGGGCGGATCCGATGTCGGCGAGCGGGTGGTGGCGCCCTATCTGCGCGCGCGCGGCGTCCGCATGCTGGATGATCTGGTGCTCTCACATGTGCACATGGACCATGTCGGTGGAACGCGGGCGGTGCTGAGCGCGGTGGCGGTGGCGCGCAGCCATGCGTCCTTTGACCTGGACGCCTTTCTGGCGCGGGACGCGCGCGCGGCGCGGATCGCGGAGGGGCGGGCGGATGCCGGCGCCCATGTCCCGCCTGTCGCACGGTTGCGCTGCGCGCGAGGACAGGCCTGGGAAGTCGACGGCCTGCGTTTCGCGTTCCTGCATCCGCTGGCGGCCGAGAGGGATCCGGCGGACCCCAACGCCGATAGCTGCGTGCTGCGCGTGCAGGGCGCGCGGCATTCCTTGCTGCTGACCGGCGACATCGGCGTGGCCCAGGAACGCGCGCTCGCGCCCGCGCTGCCGCCGACGGACGTGGTGATGGCGCCGCACCATGGCTCGGCCACCTCGTCGAGCCTTGAACTGATCGCCGCCACGCGCGCGGGGCACGCCATCGCCCAGGCCGGCATGCTGAACCGCTTCCGCCATCCGGCGCCGGCGGTGGAGCAGCGCTGGGCGGCGGCCGGCGCGCGCTTCTGGCGCAACGACCGGGATGGCGCGGTGGTGGCAGAATCCCTGCCTGCCGAATTGCGGGTGCGTGGAGAGAGGCAGCACAACGGGCGCTACTGGCAGGGACGCTGAAGCCGGCGCGACTTGCCGGGCGATGAGCGGGGCGACGTGCTGGGCGACGTGTGAGGCGAGGCGAGCGCGGGGAAGCGGCGCGGCAAGGCCAGGGCGAGGCCACGCGCTCAACTGGCCGTCAGCATTTCTTCAACCGGCACTTGCGCCAAACTCGCAGGTTTCATATGTTTATGCTTCAAGCACTATCCGGATAGTGTAAGCACTCAGCGGATAGCCGGCCCCGCCCAAGGCGGGTTTTCCTGTGGCGCGCCGCGTGAATGCGCGTAGTAGGATCTGTGCAAGTCCAGAGCTGCTGCAGGGTTGCGGCGGCGCGGGACAAGGCGTTGCGCGGATGCTGCGGCGCACAGGGCGCAGCCGGCGGGTAACCGGATGCCCAGACAAGATCAGGCTGACAGCCAGGCCCCAAGGGAGGCAGCAACCATGCCCACTACGTTGATCCCGATGTCCCCGTCCTCGGCCGCGCCGTCGCGCACGCCCGCCACCGGCACGCCCATCGACCGGCTGCTCAACGCGCCGGAAAAGCTGCTGTTCGCCTCCACCGACCTGGACGAGGTGCGCTCGATGGTCGGGCGCGTCATGAAACCCCACCAGCTGACCCGCACCGCCGGCGGCGAGCGGCTGGACGCGCGCATGCACTACACGGGGCTGGGCGACCTGTCGCTGAGCCGGCTGCGCTACGGCGCCACCGTGCGCATCGAGCCGGGGCCGCTGGAAAGCTTCTTCCTGGTGCAGATGCCGCTGTGCGGCACGGCCGCCATCGAGAGCGGCGGGCAGCGCATCGATTCCTCGCCGGACCTGGCCTCGGTGCTCAGCCCCGAATGCGATACGCGCATGTGCTGGGAGGCCGGCAACGACCAGGTCATGCTGCGCATCTCGCGCTCGCTGGTCGAGCGCACGCTGGTCGGCTACCTGGGCCATCCGCTGGACAAGCCACTGCATTTCGAGCTGGGCTTTCGCTGGCGCGACTGCGCGCCCTGGAGCTGCCTGCTGTCCTATCTGGTCGATTGCGCCACCCATTATCCCGACCTGGAGCAGCACAAGCTGGTGCTGTCGCAGGTCGAGCAGCTGGCCGCCTCGATCCTGCTGACCTCGCATCTGCACAACTACAGCGAGACCGCCCCGGCGCGGCGCAGCTCGATCCTGCCGCGCCACGTGCGGCGGGCGCAGGACTACCTGCAGGCGCACGCGCACGAACCGCTCAGCGTCGAGCAGCTGGCGCAGGTGGCCGGCGTCAGCGTGCGCAGTCTCTACAGCGGTTTCAAGGAATTCCTGGGCGTCAGCCCCATGCACTACCTGCGCGATCTGCGCATGGAACGCGCGCGCACCGAGCTGCTGAGCGGCGAGGCCGCCAGCGTCGCCGGCGTGGCGCTGCGCTGGGGCTTCGCGCACATGGGCCGTTTCAGCAATGACTACAAGGCCCGTTACCTGGAAACGCCCAGCCAGACGCTGCGGCGGCACTGAGTCCGCGCGCCATTCAGCGCCGGAACCGCAGGCGGTCCCGGCGCCTTTCCCTCAGAACGGAATCACCAGCTTGGCCAGCAACTGGTTGCCCTCGGGCCGGTTGCGCACCTCGAAGTCCTTCTGCCACTTCAGCGTGAACAGCCAGCCGCCCTGGCTGGCGTAGCGGATCGACGGACCGACGCCCAGGGCGCGCGCCTTGCCCATCGCGCTGTTGGGACCCTTGTCGTCCGTGACCTGCTGGTAGACATAGCCGCCCACGCCCGCCACCCAGCCGCCGCCCAGGCCCCAGCCCAGGCTGTAGTCGGCGTGGATCGCCTGGCCCGAACGGGTGCGCGTGTCGCTGTTGCGCTGGTTGAAGTCGTACATGACCTTCAGGTCGGCGTTCAGGCCGGTGGGCTGCGTGTAGGTCAGCGCGGCCAGGGGCTGGATGGTCCAGTAGTTCTTGCCCAGGCTGGACGGATCCTTGGCGTCGTATTTGCCGGTGGGCGCGTAGACGTCGACGCCGAACAGATAGTGCAGCGCCGGCGAGGCGTGATAGCCCAGCGCCGCGCCCACGGCGATGTCGCCCAGGCCCGAGCTTTTGAAGCGCGCGCCGTTGGCGCGGAAGTCCACGTCCAACAGCGGCACCACGGTGTGCAGCGCCAGGCTGCCGCCCAGCACCGGCTGGGGCGCGACCCAGATGAGACGCGGCGCCAGCATGTTGACATTGACCTTGAAGTCGCGCACCAGCGACTCGCCGCTGTTGCCGCGCAGCGTGTCGTAGCGCAGCGCGCCGCCATAGGTCAGGAAGTGCACGCCCGGCGGGGGCAGGGCGCCGACCATGTAGTTTTCCAGGCCGTCGGGATAGATCGGCAGGGCGCCGCCCTCGATGGCCAGCGCCGCGGACGGCCCCAGGGCCGACGCCAGCAGTAGAGCCCAGGCGGGCATGGATTTACGCATAGCTTTGTCTCCTAACCACGGTGTGTTGTTGTTGGTACGGCAACTGGCTGGCGTGGCGCGCGTCGCCCTTGATGGGCGGAAGGCGCGCGCGGCCGTCCCGGGCGCGCGGACGGATCCGCGCGCCGGAATGTGTGGCAAGGCCCGGGGCGTCGGGCCGCTATTTCCGCGCGATCTCCCGGGCGACCAGCGTGCCCGAGCCCGCGCCCAGTCCGGGACCGGGGTGGGTGGACGCGCCGATGTGATACAGGCCGGCGACCGGCGTGCGGTGGCCGCGCGCGCCGCCGCCGCTGGCGAAGGGGCGCAGCCAGAAGAACTGGTCGGGCGAGCAGATGCCCGAGTACGGATCGCCGCCGACCAGGTTGCAGTTCAGCGCCTCCAGGTCGGCCGGCGAGTAGGCGCGGCGGCCGACGATGCGCTCGGCCAGCCCGGGCATGACGCGTTCCAGGCGGGCCTGCACGCGGTCGGCATAGGCCTCGCGCACGGCCTCGTTCCAGCGGCCGTCGGCGGGCGTGTCGATCTGGCCGGCGGCGTCGCCTTTCAGGCGCGCGGGCATCTCCTGCATCTGGATCCACAGGATCCAGCCGCCCTCGGGCGCGCGGGACGGGTCCACCGCCACCGGCTGGCCGATGGCCAGCGTTGGACGCGCGGGCAAGAGGCCGTTGTTGGCCTCGGTGACCGAGGCGCAGACCTGTTCCAGGCTTTCGGTCAGGTGCACCAGCGGCACCTTGACCAGCTCGGGCTCCATCCAGGCTGGCGGCGCGTTCAGCGCGAAATGCAGCTGCATGCAGCCACGGCCGTAGCGATAGGCTTGCGCGCGCTCGCGCGCCGGCGGCGGCGCGTCGGGCAGCAGCTGGCCGTAGAGTTGTTGCGGCGTGACGTTGCAGACCACGGCGTCGCGGGCGCGCACGCGACGGCCGTCGGCCAGTTGCACGCCGGCGGCGCGGGCGCGCCGTCCCTGGCCCTCGACCAGCACGCGGTCCACCTGCGCGTTGGTCAGCAGCTGGCCGCCGCGATTCTCGATGACGCGGGCCAGCGCCTCGACCAGCCGGCTGCCGCCGCCCTTGATCACCGGCATGCCGCCGCTGACCACGGCGGCGAAGGTCAGCTTGCCGATCAGCGCCGAACCGGCATCGTCCGGCCCCAGGCCGGAATGCAGGGTCCAAGGCGCGATCAGCGCGCGCGCCGCGTCCGAGCGCAGCGTGCGCTCGGACCAGCGGCGGAAATTCTCCAGCGCGCCGGCGGCGAAGGCGGTCATGCCGTCCAGGCCGCGCTTGCGCCATTCGCTGTACAGCAGCTTGAGCAGGTCCCAGCTGTAGGGGTTCTTGCCCAGCAGGCCGAAGGTCAGCGCGGCGTCCTCGCCGAACATGCGCGCGGCCATGTCCTGCAGGGCCTGGCCGTCGCCGGGCGAAAGCGCGTCCAGCCGCCGGGCGGCGTCGGCCATGTCCTGCCTGAGCGCCAGGCCCCGGCCGTCGGGACCGACCAGGCCGGTCGAATAGTCGCCGCACAGCACTTCCAGCCCGGCCTGTTCCAGCTCGGACTTAAGTTCGGCATAGCCCGGACTGCCGACGAATAGCGGATGCCAGGACGAGAACACCTCGTGGCGGTAGCCGGGAAACAGTTCCTCGGTGCGGATGCAGCCGCCGAGCCGGTCGTTGCGTTCCAGCACCAGCACGCGCTTGCCGCGCACGGCCAGCAGCGCCGCGCCGACCAGCGAATTGATGCCGCTGCCGACGAACACCACCTGGGTTTCGCTTGGCGCGCTCATGCCTGCTCTACCAGCGCCAGCACGCGCAAGGGGCTGCCCGAGCCGCCCTCGATCTTCAGCGGCGCGGCCAGGATCATGGCGCCCTGCGGCGGCAGCTGGTCCAGGTTCTTCAGGCATTGCAGGCCGTAGCGGTTGGCGCCGTGCATCAGCGTGTGGCAGGGATAGGGCTGCGGCCAGGCATGGGACTGGCCGGCATCGGTGTTGATGGTCTCCACGCCGAAGCCGTGCGCGTCACGCTCGCGGATCAGCCATTGCACGGCCTCCTGCGTCGGGCCGGGCGTGTGCGCGCCGTCCTCGCGCAGGTTGAGGAAGGCGGCCGGGTCCCGCGCGCGCCGCGACCAGTCGCTGCGCAGCAGCACCCAGGCGCGCGGCGGGATGCGGCCGTGGCGACGTTCCCAGTCCTCGATGAATTCCACGGTCAGCAGCCAGTCTTCGTCCTGCGCGACCTCGGCGCTGGCGTCCAGCACCACGGCCGGCGCGATGAAGTGCTCGGGCGCGATGGTGTCGACGCTGTTGGCGGGATGGTCGCGGCCGCTGATCCAGTGGACCGGGGCGTCGAAGTGCGTGCCGGTGTGCTCGCCACAGGAGAAGTTGTTCCAATACCAGCCGGGGCCGGCCTCGTCGTAGTGAGAGATGCGTTCGATCTTGAAGGCCTGCACCTGGCCGAATTGCGGCGGCAGCTGCAGCGCCGGGAACGAGGGCGACAGGGTCTGGGTCAGGTCGACCACGCGGACGGCGCCCCGCGCCATGCGCAGGGCCAGTTCGGGCAGGAGGGCCGGGGCGCTCATGGCTGGGAATCTCCGGGTTGGGATGGCGGGACGGTCGGGGCGCGGGCCGGCACAGAGGTGAAGCGGCCGGCATGGAACACCAGCGGTTCGCTGGGCTGGCTGGCCACGCGCACCACCTGGCCGACCAGCAGCAGGTGGTCGCCCACCGTGCGGCAGTGGTCGTGGACGCAGACCAGGGTGGCCAGCGCGCCGTCGATGGCGGCCACGCCCTCGGGCGTCTCGCGCACCGTCACGTCGGCGAATTTGTCCGGCACCGCCGGATCGGCGAAGCGCCGCGCCAGCGCCTCGTGGCCGCTGGCCAGGATGTTGATCGCGAAATGCGCGCTGTCGCGGAACACCGCCAGGTTGGGCGAGCGGTTCACCAGGCTCCACAGCACCAGCGGCGGATCCAGCGACAGCGAGGCGAAGGAGTTTATGGTCAGCCCCACGTTGCGGCCGTCGGCGGCGCGCGTCGTGACGATGGCCACGCCGGTCGGATAGCTGCCCAGCAGGTCGCGCAGCGCGCGGGGCGCCAGGTCGACGCTGCCCCAGGCGGCGCAGGCGGGGGCTTCATGGCATTGCCGGACGGCCAGGAGCGTGCTCATGCTGGGTTCCTCATGCACGGGCGGTCAGGCGGCGCGCGCCACGGCCTGGTGCCGCTTGAGCAGCTCGCCGGCCTCGGCGGCGTCGCTCCACCAGGGGAAGTAGCTGGGCGGATGGTTGAAGCCGTTGGCGATGAGGCCGGCCAGCCCCGGCGACTGCTGCGCCGCGCCCAGTACCTGCAGGATGTGTGGCGGGGGCGGCAGCAGCAGCGAGTTGGTCCATTGCACCACCCACTTGGCATAGTCCCAGTAGCGCTCGAAGGTCTGTTGCATCCACTCGCGCGTATAGGGCGCGTCGCCGTGCGCCAGGATCGCGTCCAGGTAGACCTTGGCGGCCTTGGTGGCGTTGTTCGAGCCCTGGCCGGTGACCGGATCGTTGACCACCACCGCGTCGCCCAGGCCGAACACCAGCTTGCCGGACGGCAGCGTCATCACCGGCTTGCGGATGGTGGGCGCGAAGGCGCCGGCCAGGATGCCCTTGGCGTCGGTCAGCTCGACCTTGGCGGCGCGCGCGCCTTCCCAGGGCAGGTAGGTGTCCAGGAAACGCTTGCTCGCGGCCAGGTGCTCGGCCGGCGATTTAAGGTCGCGCCAGCAGTCCAGCGGGCCGCCGGGCACGCCCTCGAACACCATGATGTCGCAGGGGCCGCTGAGCGTCAGCGCGGGGAACACGAAGTATTCGCCGACGCCGGGCACCAGGTTGAAGGACACGCGAGAGAAATCGGGCGAGGGCGCCAGGCCATGCACATAGGTCAGCGCCAGCGCGCGTTGCGGCTTGTCGAACTGCGAGCGCGCGGCGTCGCGTTCGAACAGCTTGACCACCTCGCCCTTGCCGGCGGCCAGGATGACCAGGTCGTGGCTTTGCGCCAGCGCTTCCAGCTCGGCCACGCCCACGTCCTGGATCAGCAGATTGCCGCCGCGGGCGGCGAAGCGTTCCAGCCACACCGGCATCTTCAGGCGCTGGTCCACGGCCTGGGCCGGGCGGTCCAGCGGCGCGGCCCAGTCGATGACCTTGGCGCCGGCCTGCTCCGGATGCGGCACGGCGAAGCCGATGCCCTCGACCGGCGGACAGGCATCGCCCCATTCGTCGATGCCCAGATCGCGCTCGATCTGCAGCGCCGGGTCGAAGATGCACTGGCTGGACATGACCTGGCCGGCGCGCACCTCGTCGGGCTTGCGGTTGGTGGCCACGGTCACGTCATAGCCTTTGTCCAGCAGGCCCAGGGCCAGCGGCATGCCCGCCTGGCCGCCGCCCACGATTGCGATTCGAGTCATCAAGTTCTCCTGAATGGAATGTCCGGATTGCGGCAAGGGATGGCGCGGGCCTTATTCGGCCAGGCGCGGAATGGCGGGCTTGGCCTGCTCGGGGCCCATGGCCGAGTAGCCGCCGTCGACCGCGTAGTCGGCGCCGGTGACGAAGGAGGCATGGCCCGACAGCAGGAAGGCCACCACGTCGGCCACTTCGCGCGGATCGCCGACGCGGCCGAGCAGGTGGTAGTCGGCGGCCACGCGGTCGGTCTTGGCGCGGTCGCCGCCGGTGATCTCGTCCATCACGCGCGACCAGGTCCAGCCCGGCGATACCGAGTTGACGCGGATGCGGTCGCCGGCGTAGTCCATCGCCATGTTGCGGGTGAGCTGGACCAGCGCGGCCTTGGACACCGGATAGAGCCAGCGGCCGGTCTGCGCGGCCTTGGCCGAGATGCTGGTGAAGTTGACGATGGCGCCGCCGCCGGCCGCGACCAGATGGGGGCGCGCGGCGCGCGCGGCCATGACCGCGCTGACCAGGTTGATGTCCAGCGCGCGCAGCCAGTCCGCGCGGCCCGATGCGGCGCCGTCGTCCAGGTAGGTGGCGGCCAGGTTGACCAGGAAGTCCAGCCGGCCGAAGTGCCTGGCGGCCTCGGCCACGCACTGTTCCAGCCGCGCGTCGTCGGTGATGTCGACCTGCCAGGCGCGGCAGCCTTGCGGGTCTTCGGCGGCGACCTTCTCGCCGCCCGCGCCGTCCACGTCCAGCACGGCGACGCGCACGCCATAGCCGCGCAGCGCGCGCACCACGCCCGCGCCGATCAGGGTGGCGCCGCCGGTGACGATGGCGACCTTGCCTTCCAGATCCTTCATGCGATTTCCCCTTTGCAGTTGGCCTCGTTCGCGGCGGGCGCTTGCGCCTGGCGCCGCGGTTTCATTGAGACGCATGGTGTGGCCGAGGGGGCGCGCGGACATAGCCGGGACCTGCGCCTGCTATCCGCGCAATGCCGGTATTGCGTGTTTATTTACGCGGCGTCATGCCGGCTGTCCGGATAGCGCGCGCGCTGTCCGCTGCGTGCAGACGCGCGGCGGCCGTATCAGGAGAAGGCCGCGCGCACCGCGTCGAAGGCGGCCGCCACCAGCGGTTCCTCGCTGCGCGAGGCCAGGCAGACGAAGGACAGCTCGGTGCGGATCTCCAGCCCCTGCACCAGCAGCAGGCCGTGCGTCTGCGATTCGCGCAGGGCCAGCGAGTCGCGCGCCAGCGACAGGCCCACGCCCGAGCGCACCAGATCCAGCATGGAGGCCTCCTGGTCGACCTCAGCCACCGCGTTGGGCACGGCATCCAGCTCGGCGAACTTGCGCGCCAGCAGACGGTGGTGGACCGAGTCCGGCGGCGTCCAGATCCAGGGCAGGGCGGCGATTTCCTTCCAGCCCCGGCCGCTGACCATCTGGCCCCAGCCCTTGGGCGCGACCACGTAATAGGAGAAGGCCGCCAGCGGCTGCGCGTGCAGCGGGGGCTGGGCGCGCGGCGCGTCCAGCGGGCCAAGGAAGTAACCCGCGTCCAGCTCGCCCGCGCGCACCAGCCGCGCCGCCGAGCCGGACATGCCGTGGCGCAGCATGGGCCGCAGCTTGGGATAGCGCGCCATCAGATGCTGCAAGGCGGCGCCCAGGCGCAGGAACTCCGGATCGAGGATGGTGCCCAGCCGCAATTCCCCCTGCAGCGTGTCGCGCAGCGTGGCGATGGCGCGCTGGAAATCGTCCAGCGCGTCCAGCACGCGCAGCGCCGGCGGCAGCAGCGCGCGGCCGTCGGCGTTGGGTGACAGGCCCTGCGCGCTGCGCGAGAACAGCGTCAGGTCCAGCGACTCCTGGAAGCTCTTGAGCTGCAGGCTGAGCGCGGGCTGGGTCAGGTGCAGGTGCTCGGCGGCGCGTGTCAGGTTGCCTTCGCGGGCCACGGCGGCAAAGCTGCGGATGTGCTTCAGGTCCATGGTCGGATCCGGAAAGTGGGCTGAGCTTTATTAAAGATGCTTATGAAGCGCTTTTCAACAAATCATTGGACAGCCGTGGACGCCTGGGCGAAAGTGACGGCAAAACAGCGAACTCCCCCGGGGCGGCAAGGCCCGGGCGGTTTTCCCGGCCTGCAAAACCGGGGCAACAACCATAAGAAGCGCATATGGAGACATACGACTACATCATCGTGGGCGCGGGGTCGGCCGGCTGCGTGCTGGCCAACCGGCTGAGCCGCGACCCGGCGACGCGGGTGCTGCTGCTGGAGGCGGGCGGGCGCGACAACTACCACTGGATCCACATCCCCGTCGGCTATCTGCACTGCATCGGCAACCCGCGCACCGACTGGATGTACCGCACGGCCAGCGAGCCCGGCCTGGGCGGACGCTCGCTGATCTATCCGCGCGGCCGCGTGCTGGGCGGCTGCTCGTCGATCAACGGCATGATCTACATGCGCGGCCAGCGCGAGGACTACGACCAGTGGGCCGCGCTGAGCGGCGACGAGGCCTGGAGCTGGGACCGGGTGCTGCCCGTGTTCAAGCGCAGCGAGGACCACCATCGCGGCGCGTCCGAGCATCATGGCGCGGGCGGCGAGTGGCGGGTGGAGTCGCAGCGGTTGCGCTGGGACATCCTGGAAGCCTTCGCCCAGGCGGCGGAACAGGCCGGCATCCCGCCGGTGGACGATTTCAATCGCGGCGACAACTTCGGCAGCGGCTACTTCGAAGTGAACCAGCGCGGCGGCTGGCGCTGGAACACAGCGAAGGCCTTCCTGCGGCCGGTGCGCCAGCGCGCCAATCTGCAGGTGCTGACCGGCGTCCACGCGCGTGAACTGCTGTTCGAGGGCAATCGCTGCGTCGGCCTGCGCCTGCGGCGCGACGGCCGCGATGAGACCGTGCGCGCGCGGCGCGAGGTGGTGCTGGCCGCCGGCGCGGTCAATACGCCCCAGCTGCTGGAACTGTCCGGCGTGGGCGAGCCGGCGCGTCTGCGCGAGGCCGGCATCGCCATTCGCCACGCCCTGCCCGGCGTGGGCGAGAACCTGCAGGACCATCTGCAGCTGCGCGTCATCATCAAGGTGCAAGGCGTCAAGACGCTGAACCGGCTGGCCTCCACCTGGTGGGGCAAGGCCGGCATCGGCCTGGAATACCTGCTCAAGCGCAGCGGTCCGATGAGCATGGCGCCGTCGCAGCTGGGCCTGTTCGCCCGCTCGGACGAAGGTCAGGCCCGCGCCAACGTGGAATTCCACGTGCAGCCGCTGTCGCTGGGCGCCTTCGGCGAACCGCTGCACAGCTTCGATGCCTTCACGGCCAGCGTGTGCAACCTGCGGCCCATGTCGCGCGGCAGCGTGCACACGCAGGGCGCCGATGCGCAGGCGGCGCCGCTGATCCAGCCCAACTACCTGAGCACGGACGAAGACCTGAAGGTGGCGGCCGACTCGATACGGCTGGCGCGGCGCATCGCTGCCTCGCCCGCGCTGAGCCGCTATCGGCCAGAGGAATGGCTGCCCGGTCCGGCCTACCGCAGCGATGATGAGCTGCGCCAGGCGGCCGGCAAGATCGGCACCACCATCTTCCATCCTGTCGGCACCTGCGCGATGGGCCGGCGGCCGGACCAGGGCGCGGTGGTGGATGCGCGGCTGCGCGTGCATGGGCTGGAAGGATTGCGCATCGCCGACGCTTCGGTCATGCCGTTGATCACTTCGGGCAACACCAATTCGCCGACCATCATGATCGCGGAGCGGGCGGCCGACATGATCCGCGAGGATGCAGCGGGCTCGTAAGGTCCCCGGCATCCTACGCGGCGGTCGCCGCAAGTGTTGACGGTAGCTATCAAGCGTAGGCGGTAGCCACCCCAAGCGGGGCCGCGCGGATCCGGCTCTGCCGGTCCGCAGCGGGGCCCCCTTGAGGGGGCCGCCTAGGGGCGCGTAGCGCTCGGGGGTGGGCCTTTCCTTTCCCTCTAGCGCAGCGAACGGTAGGTGTCGCCGCGTTGCGGATGGGTCAGGATCACCTGCCAGAGCTGGCCTTCGCGCGAGCGGAAGAAGCCGGCGCAACACATCAGGTAGTACTGCCACATGCGGTAGAAGCGCTTGCCGTAGCGTTCCTCCAGCTGCGGCCAGGCGCGCTGGAACCGGTCCCACCACGCCATCAGCGTGCGATCGTAGTCGGCGCCGAAGTTGTGCCAGTCCTCGATGATGAAGCGGCCTTCGACGGCGGTGGAGATCTCCACCGCCGAGGGCAGCTTGCCGTTGGGGAACACGTAGCGGTCGATCCAGGGATCGGTGCTCTGGCTGGTGGCGGCGATGCCGATGGTGTGCAGCAGGAAAATGCCTTCGGGGGCCATCAGTCGCTGCACGTTGGTGAAGTAGGTGTCGTAGTTCTTCGGGCCCACGTGTTCGAACATGCCCACAGACACGACCTTGTCGAAGCTGCCCTGCAGGTCGCGGTAGTCCTGCAGCAGCAGTTCCACCGGCAGGCCCTGCACGCGCTGCTGCGCCAGCGCCAGCTGTTCCTTGGACACGGTCACGCCGGTGACTTTCACGCCGTAGTTCTCGGCGGCGAACTTGGCCAGCCCGCCCCAGCCGCAGCCGATGTCCAGCAGCGTCTCGCCGGGCTTGAGGCGCAGCTTGCGGCAGATCATGTCGAGCTTGGCGTACTGCGCCTCTTCCAGCGTCGCGGCGTTTTCCCAATAGGCGCAGGAATAGATCATGCGGCTGTCGAGCATGGCCTCGAACACGTCGTTGCCGGCGTCGTAGTGCTGCTCGCCGACTTCGAAGGCGCGGCTCCTGGATTGCAGGTTGAACAGCTTGTGGCGCAGATGCTCGGCGATCAGCTTGACGCGCGCGATGCCCATGGCGGCCGATCCCAGGTCGGCGCGCAGCAGGCGGGTGAACAGCTCGTCGAGCGCGTCACAGTCCCATTCGCCGTCCATGTAGGACTCGCCCAGGCCCAGCGACCAACTGGTGAAGACGCGCTCGTACATGTGCTTGTCATGTACCTGGATGTCCCAGGGACGCGAGCCGTTGAGCTGCACGTCGGCGCGGGCCAGCAGGTCCTGCAGCACGCGCGGCGGTTCGGGAGGAGGGGCGGCATGCTGGGCGGCGCCCAGCGGGGAAGCATGACGATCGTGATCGACGGAGGTGGGACTGCTTTGCTCCATGTGGACTCCATATCAATTCGGGGATGACTGATCTGGCAAGGCGTGAAGCTGGTTACTGTGGCCTGAAAGCGCGCTCGCATCCAATGCAATGATTGAATGGCGGCGATAGGCTGAACCAATCTTAACCACTATATCCTGCAACACAAGCCTCACAGGAATCTGAAAGTCCCTTGCGCCGCGTCGGGAAAAGGCGCGGGCGGGGCGGGCGTGCATCCGGCGCATCCGATAAGATACCGGCCATCTTCGCGATTTGGAGCGTATCGATGCAGCAAGCCAGCCTGGAACCCCGCCTGGAATATGTCACCTGCGCCAGTCCGGCCGGCCTGCACCGCATGGCTTATTGGGAATGGGGCGATCCGGCCAACGATCAGGTGCTGGTCTGCGTGCACGGCCTGACGCGCACCGGCCGCGATTTCGATGCGCTGGCGCGCCGGCTGGCGGGGCGTTATCGCGTGGTCTGCCCCGACGTGGTCGGACGCGGCCGTTCCGACTGGCTGGCCAATCCCGCGTTCTACACCGTGCCGCAGTACGCGGCGGACATGGTCACGCTGATCGCGCGCCTGAAGCCGGCGCGGCTGGCGTGGGTCGGCACGTCGATGGGGGGCTTGATCGGCATGGCGCTGTCGGGCTCGGCGGCGTTTTCACGCGCCGCGGCGGCCATGCGGCCGCATCCGGGCATGCCGTCGGCGCAGGAAGGGTTGCGTTTCGACCGCATGGTCCTGAATGACGTCGGCCCTAGGCTGGAGCTCGGCGCGCTGGCCCGCATCGGCCAGTACGTGGGCATGCCGCGCGAGTTCGATTCCTTCGATCAGGCGGTGGCCGCGATGCGCGCCGATTCCCTGCCGTTCGGGCCGCACAGCGACGAGCAATGGGCGCAGCTGGCCCGCTACGTCTATCCCGAGCAGGAGGGACGCTGGGTCAAGCACTACGACCTGGCGCTGGCGCAGCCGCTGGCCGCGCAGACCCCGCAGGAACTGGCAACGGGCGAGCAGCTGTTGTGGCAGTGCTATGTGGGCACGGACTGCCCGGTGCTGATCGTGCGCGGCGAACAGTCCGATTTGCTGACTACCGTCACCGTGGACGAGATGCTTCAGCGCAATCCGCGGGCGCGCGCGGTCGTGATGCCGGGCGTGGGCCACGCGCCCACGCTGATGTCGGACGCGCAGATAGAGCCTGTGGCCGCGTTCCTGCTGGACTGACGTGGCAGGCGAGGAAACGGGGACGCCGGCCGGCCCCGTGGGGCGGGCCGTGGCGCGGTCGCGGCGCTGTGCAGCAATTTCCCGCTTCTCTACAATAGGCCCATGACCTCGCCCATCCTGAACATCGACCTGCATTGCCATTCCACCGTTTCGGACGGCGCGCTCGCGCCGCGCGAGGTGGCGGCGCGGGCGCATGCCAACGGTGTGGACGTCTGGGCCCTGACCGACCACGACGAGATCGGCGGACTGGCCGAGGCCGCCGGCGCCGCCCAGGAACTGGGCATGCGCTTCGCCACCGGGGTCGAAATCTCGGTCACCTGGGCCGGCCTGACGGTGCATATCGTGGGCCTGCGGTTCGACCCGTCCAATGTGGCGCTGGACCAAGGCCTGCGCAAGACCCGCGCCGGCCGCGCCGAGCGCGCCAAGCGCATCGGCGAGCGGCTGGCCGGCATGGGCATGCCCGGCGCCTACGAGGGCGCGCTGCCCTTCGCCGGCAATCCCGAGCTGATCAGCCGCACGCACTTCGCCCGCTACCTGGTCGAGGCCGGTTATTGCCCGGACGTGCAGACCGTCTTCAACAAGTACCTGGGCGACGATTGTGCCGGCCACGTGCCGATGCAATGGGCCACGCTGGCCGAGGCCGTGGGCTGGATACGCGGGGCCGGCGGGCGCGCCGTCATCGCGCACCCGGGCCGCTACAAGTACACGCCGCTGCAGTTCGCCGCGCTGTTCGACGAATTCATCGAACTGGGCGGCGAGGGCATCGAAGTGAACACGGGCAGCCATACGGCCGATGAAGCCCGCAAGTACGCCGAGGTGGCGCGCCGCTACGGCTTCCTGGCCTCGCGCGGCTCGGACTTCCACAGCCCCAAGGAAAGCCGGATGGATCTCGGGCGCCTGCCCGCGCTGCCGCCGGACCTGAAGCCGGTCTGGCACGACTGGTTCTAGCGCACGCCTCGCGTCCGCCCCGCAACGCCATTGATCCTGATCGCGCCCACGCGGCGCCGCCGCCATGAATAAAGCCTTTGTCAAAGAATCCGACAACGATGACGACGATGACCTGCCGCAGGCCCAGGCCCTGCCGGCGGGCACCAAGAATTACATGACGCCCGAAGGCTACGAGCGGCTGCGCGGCGAACTGACGCACCTGATGAACGTGGAACGGCCCTCGGTAGTGCAGGTGGTGTCCTGGGCGGCGTCCAATGGCGACCGTTCCGAGAACGGCGATTATCTCTACGGCAAGAAGCGCCTGCGCGAGATCGACCGCCGTATGCGCTTCCTGACCAAGCGGCTGGACATCGCCGAAGTGGTGGATCCCGCCATCCAGCCCAACCGCGACCAGGTCTTTTTCGGCGCCACCGTGCTGTACTCGGACAAGGCCGGCGAGGACCACACCGTCACCATCGTCGGCGTGGACGAGGCCGAGCCGCTGGCCGGCAAGATCAGCTGGATCTCGCCCGTGGCGCGCGCGCTGATCAAGGCCAGGGAAGGCGACACCGTGGTGCTGCGCACGCCGGGCGGCATCGAGGAACTGGATATCCTGGAAGTGCGGTATCCGGGTTGATGCCCGCCGGGCATGCAGCAGCTGTGGCGCCCTTTTCGGGGGCGCCACAGGGAAGCGCAAGGTTGAGGGAGGTTCCTAGTGCTGGCTATACCGGCCAGACTGGAAGTCCTGGAAGGCCTGCACGATTTCCGCCTGCGTGTTCATCACGAACGGGCCGTAACCCACCACTGGCTCGTCGATCGGCTCGCCCGACAGCACCAGGAAGACGGCGTCGTTGTTGGCCTCGACCGTGATGTCCTCGCCGTCCCTCGAGAACAGCGCCAGCTGCGCATCGCGCGCCACCGATGCGCCGTTGACCAGCAGCGTGCCGCGCAGCACCACCAGCATGCTGTTGCGGCCCGAGGCGAGCGGAAAGCGCGCCGACTTGCCAGCCGCCAGCCGCACGTCCCACACATCCATCGGCGTATGGGTGCGCGCCGGCCCGGCGTGGCCCGCATAGCTGCCGGCGATCACGCGCAGCGTGCCGGCGCCGTCGGGCAGGTCCACGGACGGGATCTCGGCGGCCAGGATGCCCTGGTAGCCGGCCGGCCCCATCTTGTCCTTGGCGGGCAGGTTGACCCACAGCTGCACCATTTCCAGTTCGCCGCCCTGGCGCGTGAACGCGTCGGAATGGAATTCCTCGTGCAGGATGCCCGAGGCGGCAGTCATCCACTGCACGTCGCCGGGACCGATGACGCCGCCGTTGCCGGCGGAGTCGCGGTGCTCGACCTCGCCGCTGTAGACGATGGTCACGGTTTCGAAGCCGCGATGCGGGTGCTGGCCCACGCCGCGCGGACGCTCAGCCGGCTCGAAATGCGCCGGGCCGGCATAGTCCAGCAGCAGGAAGGGGCTGGTGGCCTTGTCCTGGTCGTTGTACGAGAACAGCGAGCGCACCGGAAAGCCGTCGCCCACCCAGTGGGGACGGGGGCTGGCGTGCAGGCCGAGGATCTTCTTCATGGTGTCAGTTCCTGTTGCGCGGCCCCTGCGGGGCCGTTCGTCATGAGTAAGAAGATAAGGGCGGCCCGGGCATTGCGGTAGTGCCGCCGTTGGCAAGCACCGTTCCATCCATCGGACGATCACGGGCGCGGCATCGCGCATCGGGTTTCCAGCGTCCGGCAATCGGCCTCCGCGAACGGCGCGCTATCCTTGCGGCATGAAAAAGACAGACAGCGCCCCTGCCGCCGAGCGGCCCGCCAGCCAGGCCGCGCGCCGCGCGCGGGACGGCGTGGCGCCGGCGGACGCGCCGGTCCTGCAAGGCTTCGCCCCGGTGACGGCGCCGCACGCCAGGGTGCTGGTGCTGGGTTCCATGCCCGGCGCCATCTCGCTGCGCCAGGGGCGCTATTACGCGCATCCGCGCAACGCCTTCTGGCCGATCGCGGCCGAGATCCTGGGCTTCGATCCGGCGCTGGACTATGCCCTGCGGCTGGAGCGGTTGACGCGGGCCGGCGTGGCCTTGTGGGACGTGCTACAAGGCTGCGAGCGCGAAGGCAGCCTGGACGCCGACATCCGCAACGCGGTGCCCAACGATTTCGCCGGCTTCCTGCGCGCGCATCCGCAGCTGCGCCGCGTCTGCCTGAACGGCGGCAAGGCCGCCAGCCTGTTCCGGCGCCAGGTGCTGCCAGCGCTGCCGGCCGCGCTGGCCGACCGGCTCGTCTGCCTGGACCTGCCGTCGACCAGCCCGGCGCATGCCGCCATCAGCTATGAGCAGAAGCTGGCCGCCTGGCGACCCGGCTTGAGTCTGCCCGCCGGGCAGGGCTGAACGCCCACGCCCGTTCCTTTTCGCCAGGCGGATGGCGCCGCCCGCCGTCGCCTGTCGCGCGTGGCCGTCACACCTCATCCGTCTCCCGTCTCCCGTCTCCGGGCATTCGCGAGCGTCCACGTGCGTCCAGGCGTGGCCGGACTGCGTTTTCCCCGACATTCCGTCCCTGAATTGATCCAGGTCAACGCTCTATATAACTCCGGGTGATAAGTTAATTCCTACAACTAGCTGAAAGCACGGAGAAGCATATGCGTACCCCCCCAAGCCCCCCGGAAACCCCTCTCCCGGGCAAGCGAGGCTTCCTGAAGGGATTGCTCGGGCTGGGGGCCGCGGCCACCGTCATACCGATACACGCCGAGGCCATGCCCGGCATCAACGGCCAGCCGCCTCGGCGGCCGGGCATGGCCGGCAAGCGCTATGGCATGCTGGTGGACATGCGCAAGTGCATCGGCTGCCAGTCCTGTACGGTCAGCTGTTCGCTGGAGAACCAGCCGCCGATTGGGCAGTTCCGCACCACCGTGCTGCAGTACGAGGTCGTGCCCGACCAGGGGCAGGCCGCCATGGTCATGCTGCCGCGCCTGTGCAACCACTGCGACAACCCGCCCTGTGTGCCGGTCTGTCCGGTGCAGGCCACCTTCCAGCGCGAGGACGGCATCGTGCTGGTCGACAACGAGCGCTGCGTGGGCTGCGCCTATTGCGTGCAGGCCTGTCCGTATGACGCGCGCTTCATCAATCACGAGACCCAGACCGCCGACAAGTGCACGTTCTGCGAGCACCGGCTGGAGGTCGGCCTGCTGCCGGCCTGCGTGGAAAGCTGCGTGGGCGGCGCGCGCATCATCGGCGACCTGAACGATCCGGACAGCGCGATCTCGCGCCTGATGGCCGAGAACAAGGCCGACATCAAGGTGCTCAAGCCCGAGATGAAGACCGATCCGCACGTCTATTACATCGGGCTGCCCGACGCGTTCGTGCATCAGGTGGACGGGCAGGGCGGCGTGCGCCTGGCCGGCGGACATTGAGACGGGAAGGGGATTTTCATGCAGATTTCTGAATTGCTCACGCCGGTCTACGACGCCGCCTGGCTACCCTGGGCCGTGCAGTATTTCTTCCTGGTCGGCATCAGCGCCACGACGGCGCTGACGGCGGCCTTCGCGGCCTTTGGCCGGCCCGGCTCGCCGGCGCGGCGGCTGCTGCCGTCGGCGGTGGCGGTGCTGCTGGTCAGCGCCATCGCCGCGCCCATCTCGCTGCTGGCCGACCTGCACCAGCCGGGCCGCTTCTGGCATTTCTACGCGCATGCCACGCCCTGGTCGTGGATGTGGCTGGGCGCCTTGCTGCTGCCCTGCTTCGTGGGGCTGGCCGTGCTGTTCGGCGCGGCCTGGTGGTGGGGCCGCACGGGCCTGATGCGCCTGCTGGGCGTGGCGCTGGCCCTGTCGGCCGTGTCCATCCTGGTCTACACCGGCGCCGAGGTCATGGTGCTGCGCTCGCGGCCGCTGTGGCACACGGTGTTCCTGCCGGTGAACTTCGCGCTGACCGCCTGGCTGGGCGCGCTGGGCGCCATGTTCCTGGTGGCGCGCTGGCTGCCCGGCGGGCTCAAGGCGCTGCCGGTGGACATGCTGCGCCAGCTCAGCCTGAGCGCGGTGGTGCTGATGGCGCTGGGCGCGGGGGCCTGGGCCGTGCTGGGCCTGCTGGGCGTGGACCCGTCGTTCGAGGCCGCGCTGCGCCTGTTCCGCGAATTCCCGATCTGGCGCATCAGCCTGGCCGGCGCGGTCGCCACGGGCTTCTGCATCGTCGGCCTGCTGCAGAAGCCGGCCCGCGTGCTGGCCACGCCGCTGGCCTCGGGCGCGCTGGCGCTGACCATGCTGGCGGCGGCCTGGATCTTCCGCTGGGTGGTGTTCATGAGCGTGCAGGGCGTGCCCAAGTATGGCGCCGGCCTGTACCTGTACGACATGCCCTGGGGCAGCGACGGGCTGCTGGGCATGGCGGGCGTGCTGGGTCTGTGCGTGGCGCTGGTCGCGGCGGTGACTTACGCGCTGGAACTGTTCCCGGCCCGCGACCGCGGCGTGTCGGCCTGAGCCGGCGGCAGCAAGGATTGAGGAAAGAGTAGCTATGGACAAGCAACACGAAGACGACAAGACCGGCAAGCCCGGCATGGCGCAGGATGCGCCGGAATCGACCCAGGAACAGCCGCGCGACGAAGCCCGGCGCAAGCTGATGCTGCGCGGCGGCGTGGTGGCGGGCGGCATGGCCGCGTTCGCCGCCGGCTACGGCGAGACGGTGGTCAAGGCCGTCAAGGGCCTGGCGCAGGGCACGGCCGGCGCGCCCACGGCGCATGCGGTGCGCGGCAATTCGCTGACGCCCGAATTCCGCATCGACCCGGTCTCCGGCGTGCTGAGCGCCCAGCCGGGACAGACGGTCAGCCCGTCGAGCTGCCTGGGCTGCTGGACGCAGTGCGGCGTGCGCCTGCGCGTGGACGCCAAGGAAAACCGCATCCTGCGCGTGGCCGGCAATCCCTATCATCCGCTGGCCACCACGCGTCCGGCCGCCATGGAGACGCCGGTGCGCGAGGTCTACGCGCAGCTGGGCGGCGACAACGGCCTGGAAGGCCGCGCCACGTCCTGTGCCCGCGGCTCGGCCATGCTGGAACAGCTGCACAGCCCGTATCGCGTGCTGCAGCCGCTCAAGCGCGTCGGCCCGCGCGGCGCCGGCAAGTGGCAGACCATCTCCTTCGAACAGCTGGTGCAGGAAGTGTGCGAGGGCGGCGACCTGTTCGGCGAGGGCCATGTCGACGGCCTGCGCGCGATCCACGACCGCGAGACGCCGCTGGACCCGGCCAACCCGGAGTACGGCGCCAAGGTCAACCAGTTCCTGTTCACCGACGCGTCGAACGAGGGCCGCACGCCGCTGATCCAGCGCTTCGCGGGCCAGTCCTTCGGCACGGTCAATTTCGGCAACCACGGTTCGTACTGCGGACAGAGCTTCCGCGTGGGCGCGGGCGCCGCGCTGGGCGACCTGAAGGGCATGCCGCACGGCAAGCCGGATTGGGACAACGCGCGCTTCGGCCTGTTCATCGGCGCGGCGCCGGCCCAGGCCGGCAACCCGTTCCAGCGTCAGGCGCGGCAACTGGCCGAAGCGCGCACGCGGCCGCAGGAAGAGGGCTTCCAGTATGTGGTGGTGTCGCCCGTGTTGCCGGCCTCGTCCAGCCTGTCGGCCGGTTCGGGCAATGAATGGGTGCCGGTCAACCCGGCCAGCGACCTGGCGCTGGCGATGGGTCTGATCCGCTGGATCCTGGACAACGAGCGCCACGACGCGCGCGCGCTGGCCCAGCCCGGCCCGCAGGCCATGAAGGCGGCCGGCGAGGCGGCCTGGACCAATTCGACTCACCTGGTGGTGGCCGAACCCGGTCATCCGCGCCTGGGCAGCTTCCTGCGCGGCGCCGACCTCGGTTGGGCCAGGCCGGCCGACGCCGACGAGAAATGGGAAGACGTGTACGTGGTGCGCCTGGCCGACGGCACGCTGGCGCCGCACACCGTCGCGGCCGAGGCGCAGCTGTACGTCGAGGACGCGGTGGCCGCGCCCGGCCTGGACGGCGCGCCCGGCGCGCTGGCGGTGCGCAGCGCCCTGTGGCTGCTGCGCGAGGAAGCGCGCCGCAAGACGCTGGACGAGTACGCCGCGCTCTGCGGCGTGCCGGCGGACAAGATCGCCGAGCTGGCCAAGCGCTTCACCAGCTACGGCAAGCGCGCCGTGGCCGATGCCCACGGCGGCACGATGAGCGGCGCAGGCTTCTACACCGCCTATGCCATCGCCATGCTCAACACGCTGGTCGGCAACCTGAACGTGGAGGGCGGGCTGGTGCTGGACGCCGGTCCGTTCCCGCCCTATGGCGCGGGCCCGCGCTACAACATCGCCGGCTTCGCCAACCGCGCCACGCCCAAGGGCGTGGGCCTGTCGCGCAATCGCTTCCCCTACGAGAAGTCGAGCGAGTTCAAGCGCAAGAAGGCGGCGGGCAAGCCGGCCTATCCGGCCGCCGCGCCCTGGTATCCGGCCACCGGCGGACTCAGCTCGGAAATGCTGGCCTCGGCGCTGGCGGGCTACCCGTACCGCGCCAAGGTCTGGTTCAACCACATGAGCAATCCGGTCTACGGCATCGCGGGCTTTCGCCAGGCCCTGGCCGACAAGCTCAAGGATCCGAGCGCGCTGCCGCTGGCCGTCTCGATCAATCCGTTCATCAACGAGACCAGCGCGCTGGCCGACTACATCGTGCCGGACACCGTGACCTATGAAAGCTGGGGCATGTCCGCGCCCTGGGCCGACGTGATCGCCAAGGCCTCCACCGTGCGCTGGCCCGCCGTGCAGCCGCGCGTGGCGCGCACCGCCACGGACGAGCCGGTGTGCCTGGAAACCTTCCTGATCGCCTGCGCCAAGCGCCTGGGCATGCCGGGTTTCGGCGCCGGCGCCATCACGGACAAGGACGGCGCCAAGTACGCGCTGGACACGCCCGAGGACTTCTTCCTGCGCGGCATGGCCAACATCGCCTACGCCGCCGGCAAGCCCGTGCCAGAGGCCAGCGACGACGACATGGCGCTGACCGGCGTGGACCGCTACGCCGCGCTGCTGCAGGCCAAGCTCAAGCCGGGCGAATGGCGCCAGGTGGCGATGCTGATGAGCCGGGGCGGGCGCTTCGACCGCATGCAGGACGCCTGGACCGAGGCCGGCCAGACGCGCCAGGCCTGGGTCAAGCCGCTGCAGGTCTGGAGCGAGGAGCTGGCGGGCTTCCGCCACGCCATGACCGGCGAGCGCTACAGCGGCTGCCCGACCTGGTACCCGGCGCGCCTGGCCGACGGCCGCGACGTGCGCGCCGAATATCCGCGCCAGGACTGGCCCTTCCTGCTCAGCTCCTTCAAGTCCAACCTGATGAGCTCGATCTCGATCGGCGTGGACCGGCTGCGCCAGGTGCATCCGCACAACCCCGTGTCGATCAACAGCCAGGATGGCGAGCGGCTGGGGCTGCGCAACGGCGACAAGGTCCGCATCGTCACGCCGGGCGGGTCGGTGATCGGGCTGGCGCTGCTGCGCGACGGCATCCAGCCGGGCGCGGTGGGCATCGAGCACGGCTACGGGCATACCGAGCTGGGCGCGCGCGAGCATGTGGTCGACGGCAAGGCCATGCCGCACAATCCGGCGCTGGCCGCCGGGGTGAACCTGAACGACCTGGGCTTCGGCGATCCCACGCGCGGGGCGCATGCCAACGTGTGGATCGACTGGGTATCGGGCGCGGCGGTGCGGCAGGGTTTGCCGGCCAGGATCGAGCGCGTCTAGGCGGATCTGTTGGTTCGTTCATGAGTACAGGCGCCGCCCGCGTGGGCGGCGCCTGTTTTCGTTCTCACCCGGTTTCTTGGCGGCGCCAGCCCGCGCTAGCAGCAGCTGAGCACGACGCTTCTCAGCCAGCAAAGCGCCGGATCGGAATCGCGCCTGCCGTGCCATGCCTGCTGGAATGAGAATTGCGGCAGGTCGAAGGGCGGCTTGAACTGTCTCAAGGCCTTGCCCGCGGCGACGTTTGCCAGGGCCCGGCTGGCAACCGTCAGGATCAGGTCGGTTCCGGCCAGCACTTCCGTCGACGCGCTCCAGTGCGGCAGCGTCAGGGCGACATGCCTGCGCAGGCCCTGGGCCTTCAGCGCGGCATCGATCTCGTTTTCGGCGTCGGGCCGCATCGCGACCAGGACGTGGGGGCGCTCCAGCCATTGCGGCAACGGCAGGTCGCCCCTGGGGGGCAGCGATCGCCGGTCGGCAACGCTGACGAAGTGTTCCTCGAACAGCGTCTCGCGCTTGATGTCGCCGGGCGCGTCCGGAAAGACGCCCAGCGCCAGGTCGATTTCCCCGTCGGCCAGTTGCGCCAGCATGGCTTCGCGGCTGGCCTGGCTGATGGCCAGGTCTATCCCGGGCGCCTGGGCGCGCAGCCGGCGCAGCAGCGGCGGCAGCAGCAGGTGCGCTGCATAGTCGGACAGCGCGAGGCGAAAGCGGCGCACCGCCAGCGAGGCGTCGAATTCGCCCTGGTGCAACAGCGCGTTGAGTTGTCCGAGCGCTGCTTCCAGCGGTTGCTGCAGCTCCCACGCGCGCGGCGTCAGGGCCATGCCGCCGCCCTGACGCGTCAGCAGCGGATCCTGGAAGATGTCGCGCAGCTGCGCCAGCGCGTGGCTCACCGCCGGCTGGCTTTTGTACAGGCGCAATGCGGCGCGGGTGACGTGTTTTTCCGCCAGGAGCGCCTGGAGCGTCAACAGCAGGTTGAGGTCGATGCGGCGAAGATCATCCATGCCATGAATAATATATGTGCAGGATTAGAATTTCCATTCTGCATGCGAATGGATCACGATGAAGTCCATGCTGATTTCATTGGAGCGCCTGCCATGAACGGGTCCTTGTCTCTTTCCAGTCTTTTATCCATGGCAGTTGCCTTGCTGGCCGGCGCCGCCGTGCCCTTCCAGGGCGGCAGCAATGCCGCGCTGGGGCGCATGCTGGGTCATCCGCTATGGGCCACGCTGGCGTCGCTGCTCGTCAGCATCGTGGTGGTCCTGCCGCTGCTGTTCGTCATGCGGGTGCCGGCGCCCACGGTCGGCGCGGCGGTCCAGGGGCCGGCATGGCTGTGGCTGGGCGGCGTCGCCGGCGTGGCCTATCTGACGGCGGCGCTGGTGTTGACGCCCAAGCTGGGCGCGGCCAGCTTCATCGTCAGCGTGATGGCGGGGCAGATGCTGGCGTCGCTGGTGATCGACCATTTCGGTCTGATGGGATTGGCGCCCAAGCCCATCGCGCTGGGGCGTCTGGTGGGCGTGGGGTTGATCCTGGTCGGGGCGGGCATCGTGCAGGCGCACAGCGTTGCCGCCCCGCCGCCGATTGCGGGTTCAGTTCCGGTGGAACAGCGCTGAGAACCGTATCAGGCAGGTCGCGCTTGTTTCCCGGCCTGTCGCATGCCTGGAACGATTTCCCGATGCAACGCGTCGTTCGGCGACCCTCGGACAGATCTATCACGACCTGTTGCGAGTTCCCTGGCCGCTCAACCGTCTGTCCAGGACTGCCAGGCCAAGCGCGGCCACGCCCAGCGCCACGCCGATCCAGCCCACCGAGGGCAGGCCATGGCCCAGGCTGAGCGGCAGGCCCGCGAGCAGCGGCGCAAGCGTCAGGCCGGCCTGAAAGGCGGATGAGTTCGTGGCTCCCGCGAGCATCGGCGCATCTGGCGCCAAGGTGTAGACGCGGACCCAGACCGCCGGGTTCAGCAGGAAGCCCGCCAGGCCGAGGAGGAATACCAGTGCGATGGTGGTTTCCCGATGCGAGGCAAACAGCGCCATGGCAGCGGACGCGAGGATCAGGCCGACGGTTCCCGTGACGAGCGTGCGGAACGGGTGGTGATCGGCGGTTCGGCCTCCAATCGTCAGCCCGACGAAGGCGCCGACGCCGAACAGGGTCAGCACGGCGGGCAGCCAGGCGGCGGCGACACCGCTCACGTCCAGCAGCAGGGCGCCCAGGTAGCCGAACGTTCCCATGTACGCCGCCGTCGTGACCATGGTCGTGGCATAGGCCACCCAAAGAGCCGGACGCTTCATGGCACGCAGTTCCGTGCCCAGGTCCGGCACGGCGGCCTGGCCGGGCGTCTTTGCCGGTAGCGCCGCCAGGCCGGCCACCGCGGATATCGCCGTCATCGCCACCACCGCCCAGAAGCCGCCGCGCCAGCCGGCCGCATCGCTTATGAATGTGCCGACGGGTCCGCCGATGACCATGGCGGCGGTTAAGCCGCTCACGACAATGGCAAGCGCCTTGGCGCGCCGATCGGGCGGCGAGAGCTGCACGGCCATTGCCGCCGCGACCGCCCAGAAGCAGGCATAGGCCAGGCCCATCGCGAAACGGGCGGCCAGGATGGGCCAGTAGCCTTGCGCCAGCAGGCTGACTATCGTCGCGGCCATGAAGGCCATCTGGCTGAGGAACAGGGTGCGGCGGCCGGGCCAGCGCAGCGCCAGAATGGCAAATGGAGGCCCGCCAATCAGCGCGCCCACCGCGAACGCAGAGATCAATGCGCCTGCGGCCGGCAGCGTGATGCGCAGATCGGCCGCGATCATCGGGAGTATGCCTCCCATCAGAAACTCGGCGCTGCCCATTGCAAACAGGCTGAGGGCAAGCAGATGGACCGATAGCGGGATGGCCCGCGCCGCGCCGGTCCCGGTCCGGGCCTGCCGTGCCGTTGCGTCCGTCGATATCATTTCCCTTCCTTTCGATTGCGGAGATCCGAATGCGCAGGCATGATAGAAGTTGAAGTCAACTTCAAGTCAAGCGACGCCTCATGGATATCTCGGAAGTTGCCCGCCGCACGGGCCTGCCTGCCTCCACCTTGCGGTTCTACGAGAAGAAAGGCCTGATCAGGGCGGTCAGCCAGACGGGCGAGCGACGGCGTTTCGCGCCCGACGTGCTGGATCAGCTGGCCTTGATTGCGCTGGGACAGGCCGGAGGGCTGTCGCTGGACGAGATCAGCGCCATGCTGCCAGTCGATGGGAGCCCTCGGGTGGACAGACAGGTGTTGCTGGCCAAGGCGGACCAGATCGACGCGACCATCAAGCGCCTGCGCGCGATGAGCCAGGGTCTGCGTCATGCCGCTGAATGCCCGGCCGCCAACCACGCGCAATGCCCGACATTTCAGCGCCTGCTCAAGGCCGCCGCGGGCAGATCCAGGCACGCCAGGGCGGCGGCCCAGGGCGCGTTCGCGTCCAGAGTGGCCTAGCGCATCAACATCGCCACGAGTACCGCGGCGATGTACAGCGCGACGCCGTAGTACAGATGCGCGATGACGCCCTGGCGGCGCGCCGCCCAGGGATCCGGCGCGCGCGCACAGAGCACGCCCATGCCGAACGCGGGAACCACGATGAAGAAGGGCACCGCGAGCGTGAGCAGGCCCGCTCCGATCGCGGCCAGCCACGTCGGATCGGCAACCCAGCCCGCGCCGCCGCCGAGCAGGATGGGCAGGAAGCCGAACGCTGCGCCCAGCGCGTAGTGCGCGATCCAGCCGATGATCTTCTCGCCGGGAATCGGCGGCGAGGCGAAGATCGGCTTGTGCAGGAACTGCCCGTGCGCCATGTGCCCGATCCAGCGGCCGACGACGTTGAAGCCGTAGTTCGGCACCTTGAATGCCTTTTCCAGGAACACCGCCCAAAGATCCGACAGGGCCGTGGCGATCAGGCCGATAAGAACGCCCGCAATGATCATGCTGTCCATATGGCTTTTCTTTCCGCTGCTTGAATGGATGGCTATTATCAACCCTGCACGGTTCCTCCATCCCTACTCATTCCCACGGGCAGGAAACACAGCAATGAAGAAAGTCATGATCGTGACCGGCGCCAGCCGGGGCATCGGCGCCGCCGTCGCCGCGCTCGCGGCCGCGCGCGGTTACGCCGTGTGCGTGAACTACAAGTCGCGCGCCGACCGCGCGCAGGCGGTGGTCGACGCGATCCGCGCGCAGGGAGGCACCGCCGTGGCCGTGGGCGCGGATGTGTCGACCGAAGCCGGCATCCTGGCCCTGTTCAACGCCACGGACCGCGAGCTGGGGCCGGTCGCCGCGCTGGTGAACAACGCCGGCATCCTGGAAACCCAGATGCGCGTGGAGCAGATGGACGCCGCGCGGCTGCAACGCATCATGCAGGCCAATGTGGTCGGCCCGTTCCTGTGCGCCCGCGAGGCGGTGCGCCGGATGTCCACGCGGCATGGCGGCGCGGGCGGCGTCATCGTCAATGTGTCCTCGGCCGCCGCGCGCCTGGGCTCTCCCGGCGAATACGTGGACTACGCGGCGTCCAAGGGCGCGCTCGACACCATGACCATCGGGCTGGCCAAGGAGGTCGGCGCCGAGGGCATACGCGTCAACGCCGTGCGCCCCGGGTCCATATACACGGAGATCCATGCCAGCGGCGGCGAGCCGGACCGCGTCGACCGCGTGGCCGCGCGCGTGCCGATGGGCCGGGGCGGACGCGTCGAGGAAATCGCCGCCGCGGTGCTGTGGCTCTGCTCGGACGAAGCGACCTACGCCAACGGCGCCATCCTCGACGTGAGCGGCGGAATCTGACCATGGATCCCAGCCTCGAAGACCTGCGCCGCTACGCCGTCGCCCGCAGCCTGTTCACCCCGACCACGCTGCCGGCGGCGATCCGCCGCCTGGGCTTCGTGCAGGCCGATCCGATCCGCGCCCCGGCGCGGGCGCAGGACCTGACGCTGCGCCACCGCGTCAAGGACTACCGCGCCGGCGATCTGGAAAGCCGCTACGCGCGCCTGGCGATCGATGAGGACTGCCTGGTCAACTACGGGTTCCTGCCGCGCGAGCACCTGGCCCTGATGCATCCGCGCCAGGCGCGCAAGCCCTGGAGCGCCGAGACGCGGCGCAAGGCGGCCGACGTGCTGGACTTCGTGCGCGCGCGCGGCGCGGTGCATCCGCGCGAGGTCGATCAGCACTTCGCGCATGGGCGCGTGAAGAATTACTGGGGCGGCTCGAGCAACGCCAGCACGCAGCTGCTCGACGACATGCACTATCGCGGCCTGTTGCGGGTGAAGCGGCGCGACAGCGGCACGCGCGTCTACGAGGCGGTGGCGCATCCGCCGGCCGAGGACGGCCCGGCCGCCAACGCCCGGCGCGCGCAGGCCCTGGTCGATCTGGTCGTGCGCAAGTACGCGCCGCTGCCGGCCGCCAGCCTGACCTATCTGGCGCGCCTGCTCGGCTACGGCGCGCCGCAACTGGCGGCGCCGATCCAGGCGGCGTTGCGGCGCGCGCGCGAACAGCTGGCGAGCTGCCGCATCGACGGCACCGTCTGGTACTGGCCCGCCGACGAGAACCCGCGCTCGCGCCGCTACGCGTTCGACGAGCGGCTGCGGCTGCTTGCTCCCTTCGATCCGGTGGTCTGGGACCGGCGCCGCTTCACGCTGTTCTGGGACTGGACGTACAAGTTCGAGGCCTATACGCCGCCGGCCCGGCGCCAGTTCGGCTACTACGCGCTGCCGATGCTCTGGCAGGGCCGGGTGATCGGCTGGGCCAATCTGCCGGCGCGCGACGGCGGCGTGGAGCCGGCGTTCGGCTACGTGGCCGGCGCGGCGCCCAGGGGCGCGGACTTCCGGGGCGCGCTGGACGAGGAATTGCAGCGCATGCGGCAGTTCCTGGCGGCGCGCTGATGCCGTTCGGCTATTGCGCGTCGGTCGCCTGCAATGCCTTGAAGCGGTTCTGCCACTGCCGGATCAGCTCGACCATTTCCGCGCCGGTGCGATCGTCGAGCCGATTGGGATCATGCGGCGTCACGGGCAGCATGTTCTCTTCGAGCAGCATGTGATTCAGGACCAGGAATGCGATGGTGCGTATGTTTCCATCCGGGAACAGGTGGTGTTGCTCCAGGGCCTGGCAGCATTCAGCGATCGATGCCAGCACGAGGGCCTCGCGTTCGTGGCCCCGCGTGTCTTGCAACAGCGCCATCCGTTCGTAGTGCGCATTGATGATCTGATCGGCCTTCGCGCGGCACTGTTCCGGCGACCGAGGGGTCGCGCGGACATGAATCCCGTCGCTTCGATTCATGAACTTGCTCCATTCCTCGCGGGGCGAGTATTTTTCCTGGCGGTGACGCCAATCCTGCTTGCGCTTCTCGCCAAGATCGCCATCGCCGAAATCCACGCCATACATGACCCATGTGTTGTCACGGTAGCTCGGGGGCAAGGCCTTTCCCTCGCTGTGCTGCACCCCTTCCACCGCCCAACGGTGGTACTGCTCGAACAGGGCGCCATCCAGCCGCCGCGCGTCCCTGACCGTGCCCAGCATGTTGGCGAACGCGGCCATCATCGCGGCCATGTAGCCTCTCTCATCTTCGTACAGGGCGGGATTGCAGAAGTCGGCATCGTCGCCATCCATCAACAGGCGGTAGCCGTCGCGCAGCGGATTGCGCACCCGCGCGAAGCAGGGAAATCCGCTGTCGCGCAGGGCCGAGGCAAAGCGCAGCTGGGCGGCCTCCAGGTTCAGCAGGTTGCGGATCGCATCGACATATTCCTTGCCTAGCTTCTCGCGCAACGCGCTGGCGTCGCAGAGCAGCTGCATGACCGCCGCCAGCTTCGCCGGCGTACCGGCGCCGGCGGGCAACCGCGCATAGGCTTCGGAAATTCTCTTTTGAACCGCTGCCTGGATCTGATCGAACGCCTGGGGAAGATTCGACTCGCGATCCGGCAACACGCGCGCGCCCTGCAGCGAGTCCGGCAGCGCCGGCCAGTCGTCTGGCAGCCGATGCCCCTCCCAGAATCCCGCATGCTGCAGGCAGGTTTTCACCGTGGCCAGGCGCAGGCTGGGCGCCAGCTTTTCTTCCGGGTCGATGTCGCGTTCCAACATCAGTCTGGCCACGCCGTGCGAAGCGCCCGTGATCAGCGTCAGGAACTGCTGATATGGCGTCACGGCGCCCGCGTTGGCATGCCTGTCCACCCTGGGGGGCGGGCTGGGCGCCAGGCATGGCAGGCCGTTCGCGCCAATGCCGATGTGCGTCGTGCCATCGCCCTCGTCGCAGGCGCGGGCAAGCGTGTACCAGTGCCTCAAGGCGGACGCGTCGGCCGTCAGGGTCATGCCCGTTCTCCATGCGCTCGATGGCGCGTTCGAGTGTTCGCGGCAAGCCGGATATTGGGCGCCGTCCAGCCTTGTGTGACGTCGCCGGGCCTTGCGGTTCCTTCGAAGCGGGCAATTGCCCTTGCCTGCATGGCGCCGGCCGAACGCCGACAGGCGCTAGGGCGCGACGGTGTCGGCCACCAGGTCCAGGCCGGCGCTGCCGGGCGCCACGTCGGACAGCGCGCCGGCGACATCGCCCGGCCGCGCGGCGGCCAGGCCGTCGCGGCTGACGCGGATCTCCAGGCGGACCTTGCCGCCCGCCGTCGACAGCCGGGCGGCGGGCGACATGGCGAGGCTGTCGTCGAGCGAAAAGGCGCGGGGCAGATCCGCGGCCCGCAGGCGCAGGACCGCCAGCGGCATGCGCGGGCCGTCCACGGCGCGCGCCAGGATGAATACCGTGTCCGTGGGCTGGACCCGCGCGCGCTGCGCGTCGGCGATGCGGGCTTGTCCGCTGATGCGCTCCGGCGCGGTAGCGGACGCCGGCCCTGGCATCGGGCCCGATACCGGCGCCGGGGAGGCCGCCGTGGCGCGCGCCGGACCGGCCGATGCGGCCAGCGTCCGCGCCTGCGCGATGTTGCTTTCGATCTGGCGCGCGGCCTCGGAATCCGGCGGCAGCAGCGGGCGCAGGCGCTCCCAGTATCCCAGCGCCTCGGCCGCGTCGCCGCGCCGCAAGGCCATCATGCCGGCCAGGGCCAGCGCCTTGGGATGATCGGGCTCCGCCGCCAGCGCCTGGGCGACGGCGGCAATGGATGCGGCGTCGGGCGCGCCCTGGTTGGCGGACAGCAGGGCATCGGCCATGTCCGCCAGCACCGAGGGCTGGCTGGGGTACAGGCGCAGCACTTCCCGGTATGCGGCCACGGCGTCGCCGTAGCGGCCCAGCGTTTCATAGGATCTGGCCAGCATGTACCAGCCATCGGCGTCGCCGGGCGCGGCGCGCAGCCGCTGCGCCAGCGCATTGACCGCCAGCGCCATGTCGTCGCCGGCGTCGGCTTCGTGCGGCTGCGGCGCGGCGACCTGGGCGGCGCTGGCCGCCGCGCGCGGATTGCCCAGCTTGCCATACAGGGCCGCCGCGGCCAGCGGCACGGCCACGCTCAGCAGGCAGGCCGTGGCCAGGGCGGCGCGCTGCCCGCCGGGGCGTCCCAGGGCCGGTTGCGCCGAGCGGCGCAGCGCCAGGTCGTGCAGCAGTTCGCGTTGCAGCTCTTCCTCGGCTGCCAGGTCCGGCGCGCCGCCGGCTGCGTCCAGCCGCAATTGCTCGCGCCGCGCCAGGTAGAAGTCGCGCAGGCCGTCCTCGCCGGCGTCCATCGCGGCAGCGGCGTTCTTGCGCAGCAGTGGCGCCACCAGGCAAAGCAGCGCGGCCAGCAGCAGGAACAGGAAGGCGAGCCAGAGCGTGGTCATGGTTCGGTGTCCAGGAAGCGCGCCACGCGGGCGCGTTCCTGCTCGGTCAGCGGGGCGCGCGGGCCCTGGCGGCGCCGGATGGCGCGCCACAGGACCGCCGCGCCCGCAGCCAGCAGCGCGAAGGGCCCCAGCCACAGCAGCCAGGTCGCGGGTTTGAACGGCGGGTCGTAGCGCACGAAATCGCCGTAGCGGTCCTCGAAGAAGCGCATGACTTCGCGATCGGATCTGCCCTCGGCGAGCTGCTTGCGGATCAGCGCGCGCATGTCCTCGGCCAGCGGGGCGCTGGATTCGGCCAGGCTCTGGTTCTGGCAGACCAGGCAGCGCAGGCCGTGCGCGAGCCGGTCGGCGCGTTCGGCCAGCGCGGGCGCAAGCGGGACGGCGGCCTCGCCGGCCAGGGCGGGCGCGGCGGCATGCAGGGCCAGCAGCAGGAGCAGCAGCGCGCGCGTCATCGCAGCGACTCGATCAGGGGCAGCAGCTGGTCGCGCCAAATGGCGGGCGTGATCAGCCCGAGCTGGCGGTAGCGGACCCGGCCGTCGCGGTCGATGATGAAGGTCTCGGGCACGCCGTAGACGCCATAGTCCATGCCCACGCGCCCGTCCGGATCGCTGGCGGACGCGGCATAGGGGTCGCCGTTGCGGGCCAGCCAGGCCAGCGCGTCCTCGGGCTTGTCCTTGTAGTTCAGGCCGTACAGCGGGATGGCGTGGCGCTGGCTGGCGTCGCGCAGCACCGGCAGCTCGTCGCGGCATGGTCCGCACCAGGAGGCCCAGACGTTGAGCAGCCAGACCTGGCCGCGCAGCGCGTCGACGTCCAGCCGCTGGCCGGGCTGGCCCAGCACCGGCAGGCCGATGGCCGGCGCCGGCTTGTCGACCTTGACCGAGGGCAGGGCGCGTGGATCGCGCGACAGGCCCAGCGCCAGGAACAGGGCCATGGCTAGGAAGGCGGCCAGCGGCAGCACGTAGCGCATCAGGTCTCTCCCCGGCGGGCCGTCAGCGCCGGCGCGGCGTCGCGCCGGGCCGCGCGCGCTTCGCGATAGCGCTTGTCGCCGGCGGCCAGCGCGCCGCCCAGCGCCATCAGCAGGCAGCCGGCCCAGATCCAGGCCATGAAGGGCTTGGTCTGCAGGCGCACCGACCAGGCGTCGCCGCCGGCCGGCTCGCCCAGCGCCACGAACAGATCGCGGCTGAAACCGCTGTCGATGGCGGCCTGCGACAGCGGCATGTCCTGGGCCGTGTACAGGCGCTTTTCCGGATGCAGCACGGCCACGGTCCGGCCGTCGCGCGAGACGTCGAAGCGCGCGCGCTGCGCCGTGTAGTTCGGGCCGGCGGCCGGCTCCAGGCCGACGAAGGCGTAGCGGTAGCCGCCGGCTTCCTCGACCGCGCCGGGCGCCATGCGCAGCTCGCGCTTGACCTCGTAGCCGTTGGCCAGCGTGACGCCGGCGATGAAGACGCCCATGCCGGCGTGGGCCAGCAGCATGCCGTACCAGGCGCGGGGCTGGCGCGGCAGCCGGCGAGTCCAGCCGCCGTCGCCGTCGTTCAGCCGCTGCCAGGCATGCGCGAAGGCGCTGGCCACGGACCAGCCCGCCAGCCACAGGCCCAGCACGACCAGGGGCGAGCCCAGCCGCGCCGGCCCGGGCATGGCCAGCGGCGCCAGCACGGCGGCGGCCACGCTGACGCCGAAGGCCAGCCGCAGCCGGCGGGCCAGGTCCGGCGCCTCGGCGCGCTTCCAGCGCGCCACCGGGCCCACGCCCATGAGGAAGATGGCCGGCGCCATCAGCGGCACGAACACCGCTTCGAAGTAGGGCGGGCCGATGGAGATCTTGCCCCAGTCCAGCACGTCCAGGACCACCGGGTACAGCGTGCCCAGCAGGACCGAGGCGGCCGCCACCGCCAGCGCCACGTTGTTGCCCAGCAGCAGCGATTCGCGCGACAGCAGGCCGAAGCCGCCGCCCAGCCCGACCTTGGGCGCGCGCCAGGCGTACAGCGTCAGCGAGCCGCCGACGATCAGCGTCATGAAGCCGAGTATGTACAGTCCGCGCCCGGGATCCACGGCGAAGGCATGCACCGACGTCAGCACGCCCGAACGGACCAGGAAGGTGCCCAGGATGCTGAGCGAGAAGGCGCCGATGGCCAGCAGCACGGTCCAGCTGCGAAACGCGCCGCGCTTTTCGGTGACGATGAGCGAGTGGATCAGCGCGGTGCCCGCCAGCCAGGGCATGAACGAGGCGTTCTCGACCGGGTCCCAGAACCACCAGCCGCCCCAGCCCAGCACGTAGTAGGCCCAGGCGCTGCCCAGCAGGATGCCCAGCGTGAGGAATGTCCACGCCGCCAGCGTCCAGGGCCGTACCCAGCGCGCCCACATGGCGTCCAGCTCGCCGGACAGCAGCGCGGCGATGGCGAAGGCAAAGGCCACCGAGAAGCCCACATAGCCCATGTAGAGCATGGGCGGATGCAGGATCATGCCCGGGTCCTGCAGCAGCGGGTTCAGGTCTCGGCCCTGCATGGCGGCGGGTATCAGCCGTTCGAAGGGATTGGACAGGAACAGCAGGAACAGCAGGAAGCCCACGCCGATCCAGCCCATCACCGCGAGCGCGCGGCCGGCGAAGGCCGGCGGCAGGCGCCGGCTGAACAGCGCCACCGCCAGCGTCCAGGCGGTGAGCAGGTACAGCCACAGCAGCAGCGAGCCTTCGTGGCCGCCCCAGACCGCCGCGTAGCGGTAGGCCAGCGGCAGGTCGGCGTGCGAATTGGCCGCCACGTACAGCACGGAGAAATCGTTGCGGGCGAAGGAGATCGACAGGCAGGCGAAGGCGACGGTGGTCAGGCCGAACAGGGCGAAGGCCGCCGGCCGGGCGACGCGCAGTCCCGGCTGCCAGTCCAGCGCGGCGCCGGCCAGGGGCAGGATGCCCAGCGCCAGCGCGGCCAGCAGCGCCAGGATCAGGCTGAACAGGCCGATCTCGGGAATCATCGGGCCGCCTCCCGCCGGGGCGCGGCGGCCGCGCGCTGCAGGGCGTCGGCGGCCTGGGGCGGCATGTAGTTCTCGTCGTGCTTGGCCAGCACCTCGGTGGCGCGGAACACGCCATCCTCGCCCAGCTTGCCGGCGGCGACCACGCCCTTGCCTTCGCGGAACAGGTCGGGCACCAGCCCGCGATAGACCACGGGCACGGCGTGCGCGGTGTCGGTCACGCGGAAGCGCAGCGTCAGGCCGTCGGCGTCGCGGCGCAGCGAGCCGGGCTCGACCAGCCCGCCCACGCGGAAGCTGCCGTGGCGGGGCGCCTCGTGCGCCGCCACCTGGGTGGGGCTGAAGAAGAACACCAGGTTCGATCGCAGCGCATTGATCACCAGCGCGGCGGCCAGCGCCAGCACGGCGAGTCCGCCCGCCAGGAGCAGGGCGCGGCGCCGGCGCGGGGAGACGGCCGGCTTCATGGCAGGTCCGCGCCGGGGCCGTGCCGGCGCTTGCGGGCGCGGCGCCACAGCAGCAGCGCCTCCAATGCCAGCGCGGCCAGCGTCACCCCGTAGGCGCCCAGCAGATAGGGGCCGTGTCCGGATAGCGAGAACAGCGCGTCCAGGCTCATCGCCGGGCCCCCGCAAGCGCCGCGGCCGGCTCGCGTTCGGCGATGATGCCGCGCACGCGCGCCAGCACCACTGCCGCGCCATACAGCCAGAACGCGGCCACCATCAGCAGCATGGCGCCGAGCATGGGGTCTGCCATGCTGGGGGCGCTGGTGAAGGTGATGCTGGCGCCCTGGTGCAGCGTGTTCCACCAGCGCACCGAGAAATAGATGACGGGCACGTTGACCGCGCCGGCCAGCGCCAGGATGGCGCCGCCATGGTCGGCGCGGCGTTCGTCGTCCGAGGCGGCCTGCAGCGCCATGAAGCCCAGGTACAGGAACAGCAGCAGCAGTTCGGAGGTCAGCCGGGCGTCCCAGACCCACCAGGCGCCCCAGGTCGGCTTGCCCCACAACGCGCCGGTCCACAGGGTCAGGAAGGTGAACAGCGCGCCGGTGGGGGCCAGCGCGCGCATCATCATGAACGACAGGCGGGTGCGGTAGATCAGTCCCAGCGCCGCGTACAGGGCCATGAGCAGGTAGAGGAACATGGACATCCAGGCCGCCGGCACATGGATGAACAGGATGCGGTAGACCTCGCCCTGCTGCGCGTCGACCGGCGCGAGCGCCAGTCCGGCATACAGCCCCAGGCCGCCGCAGGCGCAGGCGGCCAGCGCCAGCAGCGGAATCAGGCGGCCGGCCAGGGGATGGAAGCGCGCCGGCGAGGCATAGCGCAGCCAGCCGCCGCCGGCGGCGGATGGCGCGGGCGGCGTGGCGGGGCCGAGGACGGGCTGTTCAGGCATGGGCATTCCTCAATCCAGCGCGATGCGCAAGGCGGCCGATGTGGCCCAGGGGCAGAGCAGCGCGGCCAGGCACAGGCAGGCGCCCAGCAGCGACAGCTGCGGCCCGGCCGGCAGTCCCGCCTGGGTGGCCGCGACGGCGCCGCTGCCGAAGATGAGGATCGGCACGCACAGCGGCAGCACCAGCAGCGGCAGCAGCGCGCCGCCGCGCAGGCCCAGCGTCAGCGCCGCGCCCAGGCCGCCCACCAGCGCCAGCGTCGGGGTGCCCAGCAGCAGCGACAGCGCCAGCACGCCGATGGCCTCGGGCGCGAGGCCGAACTGCAGCGCCAGCGCCGGGCCCGCCAGGACCAGGGGCAGGCAGGCCGACAGCCAGTGCGCGGCCAGCTTCACGGCCACCAGCAGCGGCAGCGGATGCGGCGACAGCAGCAGCTGGTCCAGCGCGCCGCTGTCCAGGTCCTGGCCGAACGGACGCTGCAGGCCCAGCAGCAGGCCCAGCAGGGCGCAGACCCAGAGCACGCCAGGGCCGATCGCGCGCAGCAGCTCGGGGTCGGGGCCGACGGCCAGCGGGAACAGCGTGCCGGCCACGATGAAGAACAGCGTGGCGCCCAGCGTGTCGGCCGGCCGCCGCCAGGCCAGTTTCAGGTCACGTTGTCCCAACAGCCGCAACGTCGCCAGCATGCGCGTAGCCATCCATGTCCAGGGTTGATGCGATGCAGGCCCGAGCGAGTTCGGCGGTCTGGCGGTGCGAGGCGACCACGGCGCCGCCGCCGGCCGCGAGGTGGACGCGCAGCGCCTCGCGCAGCAGGTCCAGGCTGGCGGCGTCCAGGCCGGCGTCGGGTTCGTCCAGCAGCCATAGCGGCTTGCCGCCCAGCGCCACTGCGGCCAGCGCCAGCCGCCGGCCCTGGCCCTGGGACAGGCGGGCGGCGGGCGCGTCGGCGCAGCGATCCAGCCGCCAGCGGGCGAGCGCGGCGCCAATGTCGGCCTCGGCGCGCGGCGTGCCGGCCAGTGCCAGGGCGCAGCGCAGGTGCTCGCGCGCGCTCAGTGCGCCGTTCAGGCCGTTGCCGTGTCCCAGATAGGCCATGCCGGCGAAGTAGGCGGCGGGGTCGCGCCGGACGGACGCGGCCCGCCACAGCAGTTCGCCCGCCAGGGGCCGCAGCAGTCCGGCCAGCATGCGCAGCAGGCTGGTCTTGCCGCTGCCGTTGGCGCCGCGCAGGTGCAGCAGGCGGCCCGCGTGCAGTTCCAGGTCCACGGGACCGAACCCGGCCGGCCCGCCCCGGGGGCAGATCATGCCGTGCGCGGCCAGCAGGGGCGGCGGCGCGTCAGCGGGCCGCACTTGCGCTTTCCTTGCCCGTCGCGGGCGCCGACGAGAATTCGCCCGGCGGGATGTTCGGCAACTGGTGCGCGATGCCCTTGTGGCAGTCGATGCAGGTCTTGCTCTTGTCGGCCAGGTAGGTCGAGTGCATGTTCTGCGCCCGCACGCTCTGGCGGGTGAAGTCCATGTATTCGTAGTTGTGGCAATTGCGGCATTCCAGCGAATCGTTGGCCTTGAAGCGCGCCCATTCGTGGCGCGCCAGCTCCAGCCGCTTGTCGACGAATTTCTCGCGGGTGCTGATGGTGCCGAAGATCTTGCCCCAGACTTCCTTGGACGCCTGCATCTTGCGCGCGATCTTGTCGGTCCAGTTGTGCGGCACGTGGCAGTCGGAGCACAGCGCGCGCACGCCGGAGCGGTTGGTGAAGTGGATGGTGCCCTTCAGTTCGGCGTACACGTTGTCGCGCATCTCATGGCAGCCGGTGCAGAACTTCTCGGTGTTGGTCAGCTCCATCGCGGTGTTGAAGGCGCCCCAGAACAGGATGCCGGCGATGAATCCGCCCACCGTCAGGAAGCCCAGGCTGAAATGCCCGCTGGGGCGGCGGATGATATTCCAGTAGCGCTTGATGAGTGCGACCATGCGAGCCTCCCGTCGGCGTCAGCGCTTGCCCGAGGCCGGCGCGGTCAGGCGCTTGAGGATCACGTCGATGTCCTCGTAGGTGTTGGACACCAGCGGCTTGGCCTCGGCCTGCGGCACGTGGCATTGGACGCAGAAGTAGCGCCGGGGCGAGACCTCGGCCAGCACGTTGCTGTCGCGGTCCATGTAGTGGGTGACGCTCAGCGGCGGCGCCTGCGTTTCCTCGGTGTTCACGCGCGCGTGGCAGGCCAGGCAGCGGTTGAAGTTCTTGTCGATCTGATAGCCGTCGATCTTGTGCGGGATGGTGGGCGGCTGCATCGAATACGTGCGCATCCGCTTGATGTCCTTGTTCTCGATCGGGCTGATGAGCGGCGGGTCGGCTTCCTCGGCGATGGGCGTGGGGCCGCGCATGGGGTCTTGCAGTTCCACGGGCGGCGCGGCCCAGGCGGAGGACGCGAGGGCCAGGCACAGGGCGGGCGGCAGGACGCGTAGGTTCATGGCTGTCTCCGGTTCGCCGCTCAGACCTTGACGATCTTGACCGCGCACTTCTTGAAGTCGGTCTGGAACGAGATCGGGTCGGTGGCGTCCAGCGTCACCTTGTTGATGAGCTGGCCGGCGTCGAACCAGGGCACGAACACCAGGCCGCGCGGAGGCTTGTCGCGTCCGCGCGTTTCCAGGCGGGTGCGCATCCTGCCCCGGCGCGAGATGATCTCGACCTCGACGCCGCGCCGCAGGCCCATGGCCTGGGCGTCGTCCGGGTGCATGAAGCAGACGGCGTTCGGAAAGGCGCGATACAGCTCGGGCACGCGCCGCGTCATGGAGCCGGAGTGCCAGTGTTCCAGCACGCGTCCGGTGGACAGCCAGAAGGGATATTCCTTGTCCGGCGATTCCGGGGGCGGCTCGTAGGGCAGGGCAAAGATCACGGCGCGGCCGTCGGGGTTGCCGTAGAACTCGAAGCCCGCGCCCGGTTTGACGTAGGGGTCGCTGCCTTCGCGGTAGCGCCACAGGGTTTCCTTGCCCTTGACCACGGGCCAGCGCAGGCCGCGCGCCTCGTGGTAGGTGTCGAACGGCGCCAGGTCATGGCCGTGGCCGCGGCCGAATTCCGCGTATTCCTCGAACAGGCCCTTCTGCGCGTAGAAGCCGAAGGCGTCGGCCTCCTGGTTGGCGTAGTCCTTGTCGCGCTCGCTGTTGGGATAGCGGTTGACCTTGCCGTTGGCGTAGAGCACATCGAACAGGGTCTTGCCTCGGTACTCGGGTTTCCTGGCCAGCAGATCGGCGGGCCAGACTTCCTCGAGCTTGAAGCGCTTGGCGAATTCCATCAGCTGCCACAGGTCCGAGCGCGCCTCGCCCGGCGCGTTCACCAGCTGGTGCCAGAACTGGGTGCGGCGCTCGGCGTTGCCGTAGGCGCCTTCCTTTTCCACCCACATGGCGGCGGGCAGGATCAGGTCGGCCGACAGGGTGGTGACGGTGGGGTAGGCGTCCGACACCACGATGAAGTTGTCCGGGTTGCGATAGCCGGGCAGGCCTTCGTTCATGAGGTTGGCGGCGGCCTGGATGTTGTTGTTGACCATCACCCAGTAGGCGTTGATCTGGCCGTCCTTGAGCATGCGGTTCTGCAGCACCGCGTGCGCGCCCACCTTGTCCGGAATCGTGCCCTCGGGCAATTGCCACAGTTCCTCGGCGTGGGCGCGATGCTTGGGGTTGGTGACCACCAGGTCGGCCGGCAGGCGGTGCGAGAACGTGCCGACCTCGCGCGCGGTGCCGCAGGCCGACGGCTGGCCCGTCAGCGAGAACGGGCTGTTGCCCGGCGTGGAGATCTTGCCGGTCAGCAGGTGGATGTTGTAGACCATGTTGTTGGCCCACACGCCACGGGTGTGCTGGTTGAAGCCCATGGTCCAGAAGGACGTGACGCGCACCTTGGGGTCGGCGTAGAGCTCGGCCAGGTCCTGCAGCTGCTTTTTCGGCACGCCGGACAGCTTGGACGTGTATTCCAGGTCGTACTTGGCGACGAAGCGGGCGAAGTCGTCGAAGGTGATGGGCTTGGAACCGCCCGCGTCGCCGGCGTTCCTGGCTGCCTTCTGCAGCGGGTGGTCGGGCCGCAGGCCGTAGCCGATGTCGGTATTGCCCTCGCGGAAGACCGTGTGCTTGTCGACGAATTCGCGGTTGACCCGCTTGGTCTGGATGATGTGGTTGGCGATGTAGTTCAGGATCGCCAGGTCGGTCTGCGGCGTGAACGTCAGCGTCAGGTCCGCCAGTTCATAGGAGCGGTGCTCGAACGTGGACAGCACCGCCACCTTGGTTCCGGGCGCGGACAGGCGGCGGTCGGTCACGCGGGTCCACAGGATGGGATGCATCTCGGCCATGTTCGAACCCCACAGCACGAAGGCGTCGGCGTTCTCGATGTCGTCATAGCAGCCCATGGGCTCGTCGGCGCCGAAGGTGCGCATGAAGCCCACCGCCGCCGAGGCCATGCAGTGGCGCGCGTTCGGATCCAGGTTGTTCGAGCGAAAGCCCGCCTTCATCAGCTTGAGCGCGGCGTAGCCTTCCCAGATGGTCCACTGGCCCGAGCCGAACATGCCCACGGCCGTCGGACCCTTGTCCTTGAGCACCCGCTTGAACTGCTCGGCCATCACGTCGAAGGCCTGGTCCCAGGACACCGGCGCGAATTCGCCGTCCTTGGCGTACTTGCCGTCCTTCATGCGCAGCAGCGGCGTGGTGAGCCGGTCCTTGCCGTACATGATCTTGGACAGGAAGTAGCCCTTGACGCAGTTCAGGCCCTTGTTGACCTCGGCGTTGAAATCGCCATGCGTGGCCACGACCTGGTTGTCCTTCACGGCCACGTTGACCCCGCAGCCGGTGCCGCAGAACCTACAGGGCGCCTTGGACCACTTCAGCTTGGCCGCCTCGGACTCGGTCACGATGTTCTGCGCGTAGCCGACGATGGGAATACCGGCCACGGTGGCGGCCGCGGCGGCGGCGGACTGCTTGATGAAATCCCTACGGGCCATTGCCATCGTCGATCTCCTCGTTCATCGCGTCCAGCGTGTCGGCGTGCTGATAGACCAGCGCCGACGCCAGCACGCCGTCCAGGCGCTGGATCGTGGAGATCTGCGCCATCATGTCGTCGGTGGAGGGGGCTTCCAGGGTGACCACCAGCTTGCCGGTGTCGGAGGCGCCATGGATGTCCGCGCCGGGAAGGGCGAGGATCGCGCGGCGCACCTCGTCCAGCCGGCGCGGCGCGGCATGCACCACCAGGCTGGCGATGTGCAGTTCCAGGGAGGGGGAGCCGGGCGGTTCGGCCCTGCTACAGGAGGCGGCGGGCTCCATCAGCTGCCCGGGGGACCGGCGAAGAGCTGGTAGAACCAGACGATGAAGCCATAGCCCGCGACGATCAGCACCGACAGGACGGGCGCCATGACCGCGGTCAGGAAAAGGAAACTTCGCAACTCCTGGGGCTTGGTATAGCCGTCAGACTCGTTTGACACACACCACCTCACCATTGCAGTCGGGGTATTGCGTTTAACGTGCGGATTTCGAAGTTTTTAGCAGAAGCCTTTTCGGGCCGTCAATGTTGCGGCACGGCGAAACCGGAATCCGGCCTCGCCGTGCCGGGGCTTGATCAGGCGATGGCGCCGTAGATGCGGCGCGCGTCGGCCGCGTTGGCCAGCGGACGGCCCAGGGCGAGCGCGCCTTCGGCCGCCTGCCGCACCAGCGCGGCGTTGTCCGATGCGATGGCGCCGTCGCGCAGCTTCAGGTTGTTCTCGAAGCCCACGCGCATGTGGCCGCCGAAGGCCGCCGCGGTCGTGACGCAGGCGTTTTCTTCCGGTCCGAAGGCGCAGACGGCCCAGGGCAGCGAGTGATCGCTGGTGGCCAGGAAGGGCAGCAGATCGTGGGCGGATGAGGTCTGCCCCGCGCTGTAGCGGCCCAGCACGAACAGCACCGACCAGGCGCCGGCCGGCACCAGTCCGCGCTGGCGCAGCGCCTGCCAGCGGCGCACGTCGGCCTCGTCGTACAGGATGATCTGGGTCAGCACGCGGCGCCCGGCCAGCCAGGCCAGGAAGGCCGCCAGCTCGCTTTCCGGGATCTCGGGCACGGCGATCTCGCGCAGGCCGACGGAGACGGCCTCGGGCGCCAGTTCGCGCACCATCGCCATCTGTTCGGCGGCGCGGTAGACGCCGGCGGCTTCGCTGGTCACCTGCACCAGCAGCTCGTCGCCCACCGTCTTGCGCACCGCGGCCAGCGCGTCGCGATAGGCCTGGGCGTCCAGCAGGTGGCGGCCGTCCGGGCGGCGCACGTGCATGTGCATCATGGCCGCGCCGGCGTCCAGGCAGGCGCGCGCCTCGCGGCCCAGCGCCTCGGCCGTCAGCGGCACGGCGGGATGGTCGGCGGCCTGCTTGTAGGCGCCGTTGGGCGCCACGGTGATGATGACGGGGGATTCGGCCAGCGGCAGGCGCGGCGCCTGCGGCTTGGGATCGGTGGCGGCGGTCATGGCTGGATCTCCGGCAGTTCGGGCGCGATCAGGTCCAGGCCGGCGCGCAGCAGCCGGTCGTAGCGCGCGCGCTCGGCGGCGATGGTCTCGGGCGTCCAGGCGTAGAAGCCTTCGCCGGCCTTCATGCCATGGCGGCCGTCGGCGGCGCGCTCGGCCAGGCAGCGCGCCGGGCGGTCCGCGTTGCAGAACGTGGGGTACATGGTGGCGCCGGCGGCCGCGTGCACCTCGATGCCGGCGTGGTCGCGCTGCATGACCGGGCCGGCCGCCAGGAAGCGGAAGCCGAAGCCGAAGCGCACCGCCGCGTCCACGTCCTCGGGCGAGGCGATGCCGCGATCGATCAGGTCGAAGGCCTCGCGCGACAGCGCGTGCTGCAGGCGGTTGGCCAGGAAGCCCGGCAGGTCCTGCCGCACCTTCACCGGCATGCTGCCGCAGCGCTTCATGAAGGCGATCAGCGCGTCGGCGCAGGCTTCGTCGCTGGTGTCGGCCATCACCACTTCCACCAGCGGCACCAGGTGCGCCGGCATGAAGAAGTGCAGGCCCAGCATGCGCTCGCGCGTGTCCAGTCCCTGGCCGATGGCGCTGATCGGGAAGCTGGAGCTGTTGCTGGCCAGGATGGCGTCGGGGCGCGCGCGGCGCGCCAGGTCGGCGAACAGGGCCTGTTTGATGTCGAGCCGTTCGGGGATGCACTCGATCACCAGGTCGACGCCGGCCCAGTCCACCTGGTCCAGGCTGGCCGCCACGGCCAGGCGCGGCAGATTGGCCTCGCGGCCGATCTGGGCCAGGTTTTCGCCGACCCGTTGCGGCAGCGCGGCGGCGCGGTCCGGGTTGGATTCGATCACCGTCGTGCGGCACGACGCGCGCGTCAGCACCACGGCCACGTCGGCCCCCATGGTGCCGCCGCCCACCACCACCGCATGCGCCGCGCCCGGATTGGGCAGCGCCTTGGCGTCTGTTTGCATGGTTTGCTCCTGGTCTGTCCTGGCGCCGCTTGCGCCACTGCAATGGGGGCCGAGTGTAGAGAAGCTTGTTTGATTGATGAATCAGATTTTTTGGATAGAATGATCTTTAAATTCGATCAATAGGGCGGGCGAGGGCGGACATGCAGATCAACCTGTCGATGCGCGACATCGACACCACGCTGGTGCTGGGGCGCACGCTGAACTTCCGGCAGGCGGCGGCACAGCTGCACCTGTCGCAGTCGGCGCTGTCGACCCAGGTGCAGCGCATCGAGGACGCGCTGGGCGTGCGCCTGTTCGATCGCACCACGCGCACCGTGCGCCTGACGGCGGCGGGCGAGGTCTTCATGCAGCAGGCCGCCTCGCTGCAGGCGGCGTTCCGCGACGCCATCGCCGCCGTCAGCGGCATCGCCAGCGTGGAGCAGGGGCAGGTGTCGGTGGCGGCGCTGCCGTCGCTGGCCGCGCGCCTGCTGCCGCGCGTGCTGATGGCGTATCGCCAGGCCCATCCGCAGGTGGCGCTGAAAGTGCGCGACACGCTGTCCGGCCCCGCCTTCGACCTGGTGCGCGCCGGCGAGGTGGACTTCGCGCTGACGGCGGCCGACCCGCAGCAGGCCGACCTGCACTACGTGCCGCTGATGTCAGACAGTTTCCTGCTGCTGATCCCCGAGGCGCATCCGCTGGCCAAGGCGCGCGGCCCGCTGCGCTGGGCCGACACGGCTGGCGCCGAGCACGTGTCCATGGTGCATCCGAGCAGCGTGCGCCAGTACACCGAATGGGCTTTCCTGCAGAACCGCATCCGCTTCACGCCGGCCTTCGAGGCCGAGCACCTGACCACCATCGTCTCCATGGTGGAATGCGGTTTCGGCGTGGCGGCGCTGCCCGAGATCGCGGCGGGCGCGGTGGCGCAGAACGGCATCGTGCAGCGTCCGCTGATCGGGCCGGTGGCCGAGCGCTCGATCGGGCTGGTCACCTCGCGCGGCCGCAGCCTGTCGCCGGCGGCGATGGCGCTGGTGCAGGTGCTGAAGGAATATCTGGCGAAGCAGGCGCGCTAGGCTGCTCTTGCCCTGCGCGGGCAGGCGTTGATCTGGCGCATGCGTCCGTCTTGCGGCGCTCGACAGGCGATGGCCGGTGGTATTATCCTCAGTGCACTAACTAAATTGGAGCTGCCTCAACGTGCCGGATGTACAGAAAAAGACGACGTCCCAGAAGCGCGTCGCAACTCAGAAGACAGACAGCAAGATTTTCGATCCGGCCAAACAGGTGCTGTGGTCGCGCCCCGGCTATCTGGTGCGACGCCTGAACCAGATCCACTACGCCATGTTCTACGAGGAATGCAAGACGCAGAACGTGACGCCGGTGCAATATGGCGTGCTGACCGCGCTGTCGCTCAGCCCCTGGCTGGACCAGACCGCCATCGGCATGGAACTGGGACTGGACCGCACCACCACCGCGGACGTGGTCAAGCGCCTGCAGGAACGCGGCCTGGTGGAGCGGCGCACCAATCCCAACGACAAACGCTCGCGCCAGGCGGTCATCACCCAGGAAGGGCTGCGCATCATGGGCCTGCTGCAAGAAGGCATGGCGCGCGCCCAGCAGCGCCTGCTGGAGCCGCTGTCCACGCGCAACCAGGAAATCTTCATGAAGCTGCTGTCCACCCTGGTGGAAGCCAACAACCAGTACAGCCGCACCACCCTCAAGCCCATGTAGGCCGGGCCCGCGCGGGGCAGGGGCCGGCAGCCCTGCTCAGCCCTGCAGCGCGCTGGCTTGCGACGGCTCATGGGCGGCCTCGGCGCCGCCCAGGGTGTTGCGGACCCAGATCAGTTCGGCGGCGATCGCCACCGCGATCTCGGCGGGCGTCTTGCTCGCGATGCGCAGGCCCACCGGGCCATGCAGGCGTTCGATCTGGCTCTCGTCCAGGTCGAACAGCCGCAGCCGCTCGCGGCGCTTTTGCTGGTTGGCGCGCGAACCCAGCGCGCCTACATAGAATGCGGGGGATTTCAGCGCTTCCAGCAGGGCCATGTCGTCGAGCTTGGGGTCATGGGTGACGGCCACGATGGCGGTGCGTTCGTCCGTGCCGATCTCCAGCACCGCGTCATCGGGCATGCTGGTGAGCAGGGTCGCCTGGGACAGGTTCCAGTCGCCGTAGAACTCCTCGCGCGGGTCGCATACCGTGACGTGGAAATCCAGCGTGGCGGCCACGCTGGCGAGCACCTGGGCGGTCTGGTTGGCGCCGATGATCAGCAACCGCCAGCGCGGCCCGTACACGCTGCGGAAGATGCGTCCGTCGAAATCCGGGCCGTCGGCCGGGCCGGCGGGCGACACCGAGCTGCCGCCATCCTGCAGGTCCACCGTGCGCTGGATCAGGCGATGGCCGCGAATCGATTCCAGCACGAGATCCAGCCATTGCGTATCGCGCAGCGGTTCGCTGATCAGGCGCAGCGTGCCGCCGCAAGGCAGGCCGAAGCGCGCGGCCTCGTCGCGGGTGACGCCGTAGGTCAGGCGCGCGGGAGCGTCATCCAGCGCGCCTTCGCGCGCGCGGCGCATCAGGTCGTCCTCGATGCAGCCGCCGGACACCGAGCCGACCATGCGGCCGTCGTCGCGCAGGGCCAGCATGGCGCCCGCCTGGCGGGGCGCCGAGCCCCAGGTCTGCACCACCGTCACCAGGTGCGCGCGGCGGCCCGCGGCCACCCAGTCGCGGGCATGTTGCAATACGTCCAGATCCAGAGCGTTCATCGGCTTCTCGCAGGCAAGGACCGTGGCGCTGCCCCGGCTTATATTCACTATACTGATGATCATGTCGAATGTCCCTAGTGTCTACCCCTACCTGGCGTCCCCGAGTGCCGGCATCCTGCTGGCGGCGGGGCAGGGCTCGCGTTACGCCGCGCAGCGGCCGGGCGCCGACAAGCTGATGGCCGCCTTGCCACAGGGCCCGTGCGTGGCCGTGGCCAGCGCGCGCCGGCTTCGGGCGGCCGTGGACATGGTCGTCGCCGTGGTGCGCCCGGGCAACGCGGCGCTGGCCGCGCTGTTGCGGGCGGAAGATTGCCGGGTGATCGAGGCGGATCCGGCGGGCGAGGGCATGGGAAGCAGCCTGGCCACGGCGGCGCGGCATCTGCTGGCCCTGCCCGACACGCCGCGCTCGGTGCTGGTGGCGCTGGCGGACATGCCCTGGATTCGCGACACCAGCATGGCGGGCGTGCTGGATGCGCTGCAACATGCGCCGATGGCGGCGCCGTCGCATCGGGGACGGCGCGGCCATCCCGTGGGATTCCGCGCCGACCTGCTGCCTCGGCTGGCGCTGTTGAACGCGGACGAGGGCGCGCGACGGCTGCTCGGGCAGCCGGGTCTGCGCCTGGTCCAGGTGGATGATCCAGGCGTGTTGCTCGATGTCGACACGCCCGCCGACCTGGACAGGGCCGGCTGAGCGCCGCCCGTCCGCGAGGCCGCCCTGGCGGCCTTTTTTTCGGGCTCCGGGATTTCCCCTATTTGTCAGTACGCTGACTATAAAATCAGTATACTGACCTAAATCCGGAAGCCGTCGCGGCGCTTTTCCCTATGAGAAGGCAGTTGTGCGTGATTCCGGTTTTTCCGGATTAATAGTCAGTGTGCTGATAAATAATGCTGGCGCGCCGTGGCCGGGCAGGGCCCGGGCCACCAAACTGGGAGCAGGGGAATGAGCAAAGTACGCAAGATCGCGTTCGAGGAACACTACACCGCGGTCGGATTCAAGGACTATTCAAAGAGCTTTGCGCAGCACATCGATCCAGCGGTGCTGGCCGATCTGGCCGCGCGGCTGGTCGATTTCGACGAAGTCCGGCTGGGCGAGATGGACCGGGGCGGCATCGACTACGTCATCCTGTCGCAGACCGGGCCGGGCGTGCAGGCCGAGCCCGACGCCGCCGTGGCGTTGCGTCGCGCCCGCGAGAACAACGATTTCCTGGTCCAGCAGGTGGCCCGCCATCCGACGCGCTACGGCGCCTTCGCCACCATACCCATGCACGATCCCCGGGTCGCCGCCGCCGAGCTGGAACGCTGCGTCAGGCAGCTGGGCTTCAAGGGCGCGCTGATCAACGGCCACACCAACGGCGTGTACTACGACGGGCGCGCCTATGACCCGTTCTGGGAAAAGGTGCAGGAGCTGGATGTGCCCGTCTACCTGCATCCGTCCGATCCCCATGTGGTTCCGCAGGCGTACTCCGGCCACCCCGAGCTGGTCGGCGCGTGCTGGGGCTGGGGCGTCGAGACCGCCACCCACGCGCTGCGCCTGCTGTTCGGCGGCGTGTTCGACCGCTATCCCGGCGTCAAGCTGATACTCGGGCACATGGGCGAGGGCCTGCCATTCCTGCGCTGGCGCTTCGACAGCCGCTTCGCGGTGTACTCGCACGGCATCAAGCTGGAGCGCGCGCCCTCGGCCTACCTGGGCAGCAACATCGTCATCACGACGTCGGGCGTCTGTTCGCCGCCGACCTTGACCGCCGCCATCGCCGAAATGGGGCGCGAGGCGGTGATGTTCTCGGTGGACTATCCCTACGAGTCGACCGCGCTCGCCGTCGAGTTCATCGAGCAGACGCCGATGGATGAGGCGACCCGCGCACTGATCTGCCACGGCAACGCGCGGCGCCTGTTCAAACTCTGAATCCAGCGTGCGAGACTGACATGAGCAATTTCCTGTACGGCGGCAATGTCCACGCCAACGGCATCCGCCAGCACTATCTGCGCTATGGCGGCACGCGCGGGGCGGGGCGCGATCCGGTCATCATCGTGCCGGGCATCACCAGTCCGGCGATTACCTGGGGCTTCGTGGGCGAGCGCTTCGGCGAGTCCTTCGATACCTATATCCTGGATGTGCGCGGCCGGGGCTTGTCCGAAGCCGGCGCGGCGCTGGACTATGGCCTGGACGCGCAGGCCGCCGACGTGCTGGCGTTCGCGCAGGCGCTGGGCCTGGAGCAATACAGCGTGGTCGGTCATTCCATGGGCGGCCGCATCGGCGTGCGCGCCGGGCGAAGCAAGCCGGCCGGCCTGCGGCGTCTCGTCCTGGCCGACCCGCCGGTGTCGGGCCCCGGCCGCCGGCCGTATCCGGCCAAGCTGCCCTGGTACGTGGACTCCATGGCGCAGGCGCGCCAGGGCATGGACGCCGAAGCCATGCGCGCGTTCTGCCCCAGCTGGACCGACGCGCAGCGCCAGCTGCGCGCCGAGTGGCTGCATACCTGCGACGAGCGCGCCATCATCCAGAGCTTCGAGGCTTTCCACAGCGACGACATCCATGCGGACCTGCCGCTGCTGGACGCGGCGGTCCTGCTGATCACGGCGGAACGCGGCGACGTGGTGCTGGACGCCGACGTGGAAGAGATCCAGCGGCTGGCGCCAGGCACTCGGCATCACCGGGTGCCCGCCGCCGGCCACATGATTCCGTGGGACAACGAGGAAGGCTTCTACGCGGCCTTCGGCGACTTCCTGGGCGCGCCGCTGGCGCGCGCCTGAGACGCAGATCGTCAAGCAAGGAGGGCATCATGCCTATCAGCGACTATGAAATGGTGAAGGCCTGGCAGCAGGTGCTGACGCTGTCCAGGCTGCAGGCGGGGCAGACGGTCACGGTGCTGACCAGCGCGGCCACCCATCCGCAAACGCTGGCCACGGCGCTGATCGCGACGCAGGCCATGGGCGCCGTGGTCAATCGGCTGGACCTGCCGCCCGTCAACGGCGAGCGCGCGCTGAGCCGGGACGCGCTGGCCTATCTGGGCACGACTCCGCTGACCGGCAACAAGGCCGCGATCGCGGCGCTGAAGGAAAGCGATCTGGTGCTGGACCTGATGACGCTGCTGTTCTCGCCGGAACAGCACGAAATCCTGGCCTCGGGTACCAAGATCCTGCTGGCGGTGGAGCCGCCGGAAGTGCTGGCGCGGCTGGTGCCGACCGAGGCCGACCGCGCGCGGGTCAAGGCGGCCGCCGCGCGCATCGCCGCGGCGCGCGAGATGAGCGTCGTGTCGGAGGCGGGCACGGACCTGCGCTGCCCGCTGGGCGAGTTCCCGGCCATCAGCGAATACGGTTTCGTCGACGAACCCGGGCGCTGGGACCACTGGCCCAGCGGCTTCGTGCTGACCTGGCCGAACGAGGGCGGCGCGCGGGGCAAGATCGTGATCGACGTGGGCGACATCCTGCTGCCGCAGAAACTCTACGTGCGCTCGGCCATCGAGCTGACCGTCGAGAACGGCTACGCCACGCGCATCGACGGCGGCGTGGACGCGGAGCTGCTGCGCGAGTACGTGGCGTCGTTCAGGGATCCGGAAGCCTACGCGATTTCGCACATCGGCTGGGGCCTGCAGCCGCGCGCGCACTGGACCACGCTGGGCCTGTACGACCGCGAAGCCACCATCGGCATGGACGCGCGGGCCTACGAGGGCAATTTCCTGTTCTCGCTGGGGCCGAACAACGAAGCCGGCGGCAGCCGCTGCACCACCTGCCACATCGACATCCCGCTGCGCGGCTGCACCGTGCGGCTGGACGGAGAGGACGTGGTGCGCCAGGGCAGGGTGCTGGATGGCGCCGGCCCGAGGGACTAGTCCAGGGCTCAATCCATGACCGCTACAGGAATTCCACACATGAATGACGATATCTCCGCCTACGAACGGCAAGGCTTCGGCGCGGCCATGGCGCCCAAGGCGCCCTACGGCCTGCTGATCGTGGACCTGGTCAATGGCTTCGCCGATCCGGCGGTGTTCGGCGGGGGCAACATCCCCGAGGCCATCGCGCAGACGGTGGGCCTGCTGGCGCACGCACGCCAGCAGGGCTGGCCGGTGGCCCACAGCCGCATCGTGTTCGCCGACGACGACGCCGACCACAACATCTTCACGCTCAAGGTGCCGGGCATGCTGACCTTGAAGGAAGCGGACCACAACAGCGCCATCGTGCCGCAGCTCGCGCCCGCGTCCGGAGAGCTGGTAGTGCGCAAGACGGTGCCTTCCGCGTTCTTCGGCACCAGCCTGGCCGCCTGGCTGTCGCAGCGCGGGGTGCAGACGCTGCTGGTCGCCGGCGCGGTCACCAGCGGCTGCGTGCGGGCCAGCGTGGTGGACGCCATGCAGTACGGCTTTCGTCCGCTGGTGGTGTCGGACTGCGTGGGCGACCGCGCCATCGGCCCGCACGAGGCCAATCTCTTCGACATGCGGCAGAAGTACGCCACCGTGCTGACGCGGGACGAAGCCTTGCGGGCGACGCGAGCCTAGCTGGGTCAAGCTGAAAAAAGGGGTTGCGCCGCGAGGCGCAACCCCTTTTCCTTGCCGGGGCGCGACGATCCTAGACGGGATAGACCAGGTCGTTGGCGAGGATGGTGGTGTCATACACCACCTGGCGTTCCTTCAGCTTGAGCGTGCCGTCCTGCCGGGTGTAGCGGTCGTAGTAGGCGCCGGCCAGGTGCAGCGTGGTGGGGCCTTCCACCAGCGTCTGCATCAGCAGGAACGCGGCTTGCGCCTCGATCTCGCCGTCGGCGGATTCGCTGATGACGCGGGTGTTGCTGACCATGTGCAGCATGTAGCGCGGGGCGAACATCTGGGTGCGGGAAATGGCCACGGCCCGGTCATGCATCATGGCGCGGCCCTCGGAGTAGACCAGGCCGACCGGCAGGCCCAGGTCGGCGTTCTCGCGCGCGGTGACGCGGTACAGGCCATCCTCGGTGAAGAAGTCCGGCCAGGATTCGACCTGGCCCGCGTCCAGGGCGGCGCAGTAGTCGGCGTGGAACTCCTCTATCTCCAGGCGCAGCGCGATGGCGCGGGCGGGATCGATCTTTCGGGGGGAAAATTCGAATCGGGTTCTCATGTCTTGGTGTTCCTGCCTCAGAAGCCCATCACGCCGCGGTAGTAGCTGTACATGGAGCGGATGGCGGCTTCCGAGATCAGCGTGTTGGACGTGCCCTGCTTGCCGGATTCCAGCTTGAGCACGTTGACGTCGGTGCTGGCGCGGCGCACGCCTTCCTGAACGAACTTCATGGCCTCGTTGTCCTCCAGGCCGAGGAATCCCGCCGGGCCCATCAGATTGCCCTGGCGCAGGCGATGGCGTTCCATCTCGGGCGTATCGTCCTCATAGCCGAACATGGTCCATTGCATGATCATGCTGTCGGGTCCGTTGGGCACGATCTGGCGCACGCCCAGCGTGTTCATCTCGCGCTGCACGATCAGGTTGGGCCAGATGGTCTGCATGGTGACGGACCAGGGCGAATCGAACTCCTTGACGAATTCGAGGAAGCGGTCGTCCTGCAGATGCAGGCCATCATGGAACGAGCGCATTTCCTTCTTGTTCTCTTCGCTGACGCTGGCGTATTTGTCCTCGCTCTTGGCCGAGGCCATGGTGCCGTGGCGGCCATGCACCGTGTCGACCAGCATGGCGGACTTGTTGCCCGCCACCAGCAGGCCGAACACCACCAGGAACGAATGCAGCAGGGTGGCGTGGTAGGGATCCTTCAGGTTCTCGTGATACATCTTCCAGTTGCAGGGCAGCTCATTGCGGTAGTAGCCGTGGATCTTGAGCTTCTTGCCGGGGAAGACGGTGTCGAAATCGGCCAGGATCTCGGGCGTCAGGTATTCCTCCAGGGCCTCGACCTCGTCGCTGTAGGACGCGAAGATCACGCCGTTGCGGGTGGCGACGCGCAACTTGCGCAGGCCGTGTTCCTCGTTCTTGAAGTCCTTGGGCATGCCGCCTTCGCGGTTCACGCCGCGCTTGAACGGGATGCCTTGCAGATTGCCCTTCAGGTCGTAGGACCACTGATGGTAGGGGCAGACGAATTCCTTGGCGTTGCCCTGGCTGTTGCGGCAGAACTCCGCGCCGCGGTGGGCGCAGCGGTTCTCGAAGACATTGACCGAGCCGTCCTCGGCGCGCGAGACCACCACCGGGGTCGGCCCGACATAGGACCGCTTGTAGTCGCCCGGGTTGGGCAGCTCGGCTTCCAGGGCCACGTAGTTCCAGGTCTTGCCGTGGAAGATCTTCTCGATTTCCTGGTCATAGACGGCGCGGCTGGTGTAGACCCAGTCCGGGATGTAATGCAGCGCGTCCTGCGGCCAGACACAGTCGGCCAGCTCGGTGTTCTTGGACGCCATCGTGAGGCCGATGACGGTTTGTGATTGATACATGACTAGCTCCTGTCGATACGGGGCGGCAATCGGTTTCAGATCGTGGCGGCGCGCTGCTGGCATGCCTTCACCAGCGGCTTGAGCGCCACGGTTTCGTCGGCATAGCGCTGCGGGTCGATGGCGATGGCTTGCTCGAACAGCACGCGCAGCTGGCGCAGGTCGCCGCCGGCGTTGATGGCGATGGCGTGCACCGGCACGCCGTCGCGGTGGCCGAGCCAGATGAATCGGGGCGTTTCGGTCCGCGCTTGCGGCACGCCGCGGCAGGCATAGACCAGGCCAGGCTGGGGCAGGCCCAGCATCTGCACGTTGCAGCCATACTGGTCCGTCCAGAACCAGGGGTAGGGCTCCGCGGGAGCGGGCTGGCCCAGCATGCCCGCGGCGGCGGCGCGCGCCTGTTCATTGGCGTTCTGCCAGGATTCCAGCCTCAGCGCCACGCCGAGGCGGGAGCGATGCTGGCTGGCGCAGTCGCCGGCGGCGTATAGATGGGGATCGCTGCTGCGGCAGGCGGCATCCACCGCGATGCCGCCGTTGGCGGGGTCCAGCGCCAGGCCGGCCTGGACCGCCAGCGACACCTCGGGCGTCAGGCCGATGGCCACCACCACGATGTCGGCTGCCACGGTGGCGGCATCCTGCAAGGTGATGAGAAAGCGCGCCGGATGCCGGACGGCTGCGTCCGCGTGCGGCTGGCGGTCGCAGCCGGCAATGCGCGCGCCCAGGCGCAGGTCCACGCCGGCGTGGCGGACGCGTTCGGCCAGCCAGTCCGACAAGGCCTCGGGCAGCACGCGTTCCAGCAGGCGCGGCGCGCTTTCCAGGACGCTGACTTGAGCGCCCAGCGCGCGCGCGGTGGAGGCCACTTCCAGGCCCAGGAAGCCGCCGCCGATGACGGCGACGCGCGCCTGGGGCGCGAGGCCGGCGCGCAGCGCGGCGGCGTCGTCCAGCGTGCGGATGTAATGCACGCCGGGCGTGCCGCGCGGCAGGCCGGGCAGTTCGCGCGCCCGCCCGCCGGTCGCCAGCAGGCAGCGGCTGTAGGGCAGGTCGCGGCCGTCGGCCAGCCGGGCAACGCGGTGGCCGGCGTCGATGCGCACGACCTCGGCGCCGGTCAGCAGCGTGATGCGCTGGCGTTCGTAGAAGTCTTCGGGATGCACCGGGGTCCGGCCGCTTGCGTCGGCCGTCTGCAGCGCATCCTTGGACAGGGGCGGGCGTTCATAGGGCGCGTGCGCTTCCTGGCCGACCAGCGTGATGGCGCCTTCGTGGCCCAGCTCGCGCAGCGTCGCCGCCGCCACCGCGCCGGCCTGGCCGGCGCCGATGATGAGGATCGAATCCGCGTCGGCCATGGTCAGCCCTGCAGATCGGCGTAGATGTCCTGGCCTTCGACCTTGACGGGGTAGACGCGGATGCCGGTGGTGGCGGGCGCGCACATGGCCTTGCCGGTGCGGATGTCGAAGCGGGCCTGGTGCAGCGGGCATTCGATGCAGCCGTCTTCGAGGTAGCCGTCGGACAGCAGCGCGTAGGCGTGCGTACAGACGTTGTCGGAGGCGTAGAACTCGCCTTCGCTGCGATACAGCGCAAGCTGCTGGTCGCCGGCCGCGACGGGGATCACCTCGTCGTCTTCGGTCAGTTGGTCGGTGGAGGCGATGCGGATCCAGTTCATATCAACTCGCTAATCAGTATGCTGAGTAATTGTCGTCAGTGTACTGGTTAAAAAATCAAGCCAGGAGCTAGGGATTTCCCCGACTTTCAGGCAGCAGCGGGACGGGGGCGCAGGGCCGTTGCGCTGGTGGTTTGCGGCCTGCGCTTGCGGGTGCCCGCCATATGTAAGGAGTACCCGTAAATTGCCTGGAAGAAGTCGCGGAAATTTCGGCGAAATCGGTGAAAACCCAGGCGTTTCGCGGCTGACAGCAGTGGGGGTTTACCTTGTTGACACTCAAAATTACTGTCAGTATGCTGACCAAAAATTCAGTGTGCTAACGTTTTTTTGGTTGCGCGAGAGCGGCGTTGGCACGAGTAGAAACGGGTCCAAGGGGACTCAATCGAACCAGATCGGGAGCAATCAATGCAACGACGCCGTTTCCTCGCACAAGCCGCCGGCGCAGCCGGCGCCGGCCTTGCCGCCGTGGGCATGCCAGCTGTCGCGCAATCCGCGCCGGCGGTGCGCTGGCGCATGTCCACCAGCTGGCCCAAGAGCCTGGACACCATCTACGGGTCGGCCGAAGACTTCTGCAAGCGCGTGGCGCAGCTGACCGAAGGCAAGTTCGAGATCCGCGCCTTTCCGGGTGGCGAGCTGGTGCCGGCGGCGCAGAACATGGACGCGGTCAGCAATGGCACGGTCGAATGCAATCACGTGCTGAGCACCGCCTACATCGGCAAGAACACGGCGCTGACCTTCGACACCGGCCTGTCCTTCGGGCTGAGCGCCCGCCAGCACAACGCCTGGATCCACTACGGCGGCGGCATGGCGATGCTGCGCGCGCTCTATAAGAAGTACAACATCGTCAATCACGTCTGTGGCAACGTGGGCGTGCAGATGGGCGGCTGGTACCGCAAGGAAATCAAGTCGGTCGCCGACCTGAAGGGCCTGAACATGCGCATCGGCGGCATCGGCGGCATGGTGCTGTCCAAGCTGGGCGCGGTGCCGCAACAGATTCCTCCGGGCGACATCTACCCGGCGCTGGAGAAGGGCACCATCGACGCGGCCGAATGGATCGGGCCCTACGACGACGAGAAGCTGGGCTTCAACAAGGTGGCGCCTTACTACTATTCGCCGGGCTGGTTCGAGGGCAGCGCGTCCATCACCAGCATGGTGCACGACAAGGCCTGGGAAGCGCTGCCGCCGGCCTACCAGGCCGCGTTCGAGGCCGCGGCGGGCGAACAGACCATGCGCATGCTGGCCCATTACGATGCGCGCAATCCGCTGGCGCTGCGCAAGCTGATCGCCGGTGGCGCCAAGGTCAGCTTCTTCCCCAAGGAAGTGATGGACGCGGCGTACAACGCCTCGCAGGAACTGTGGACCGAGCTCTCGGCCAAGAATCCGGATTTCGCGGCGATCTTCCCCGACTGGAAGAAATTCCAGGCCGAGCAGGCGGGCTGGTTCCGGGTGGCCGAAAGCCCGCTGGACAACTACACCTTCGCCGCCGTGGCGAAGGCCCAGGCCAAGTGAGCCGCGCCGGACAGAGGGGAGTCATGACGACAGCAGACGCCGATACGCACGGCCGGCCAGGCAAGCCGCAGGGGGTGGGCGCGCGCGTGCCACGCAAGGAGGACGCGCGCCACCTGCATGGCAAGGGCAACTTCGTGGCCGACATGGCCATGCCCGGGCTGAGCGAGGTCGCCTTCCTGCGCAGCCCGCTGGCGCATGCGCGCATCGCCTCGGTGCGCGTGGCCAGCCAGATCGCGGATAAGGCGTTCGTGCGCCAGGCGATGGCGGACGCGCGCGACATCGTGGCGGACTCGACGCTGCCAAGCTACCAGGTCTCGGCGCAGCCGCCGCTGGCATCGGGCAAGGTGCGGTTCGTGGGCGAACCCGTCGCCATGGTGGTCGCGCCGACCCGCGCCGAGGCCGAGGACTACGCCGAGATGATCGAGGTCGACTACGACGACCTGCCGGTGTACGCGGACGTCGCCAGCGCCCAGGCGGCGCAAGGCGATTTCGTGCACGAGCAATGGCGCGACAATGTCTTCGTCACGCTCAATGTCGACAAGCAGTTCGACGAACTGGCGGCGCAGGCGGACGTGGTGGTGCGGCGCAAGATCGACCTGGCGCGGCAATGCATGGTGCCGATGGAGGGCAAGGCGGTGCTGGCCTACTGGGACCACCAGGCCGACCAGCTGGTGGTGGTCAGCGCCACGCAGGTGCCGCACATGATCCGCAGCGTGCTCGCCCAGTGCCTGGACCTGGAACAGGGCCGGGTGAGGGTGGTGTCGCCGGACGTGGGCGGCGCCTTCGGCTACAAGTGCGTGCTGCAGCAGGAAGAGCTGTGCGTGGCCTGGCTGGCCAAGACCTTCAAGCGGCCGTTCCGCTTCATCGAGGACCGCCGCGAGCACCTGACGGCGGGCGCGAACTCGCGCGAGCACCATTATGAAATGGTGGCCTACGCCGACCGCCGAGGCAAATTGTTGGCGCTGGACGCCAGGATCACCATCGACGGCGGCGCCTACTCGGTCTGGCCGTTCACCATCGGCCTGGAGCCGGGCCAGGCCATCGGCAACCTGCCGGGGCCGTATGCATTCAAGGGCTATCGCTGCGTGACCAAGGCGGTGGCCACCAACAAGCCGGGCTTCGTGCCGTACCGGGGCGTGGCGCGCACCGGCGTCTGCTTCGCCATGGAGCTGACGATGGACGCGATCGCCCGCGAGGTCGGGCGCGAACCCTGGGAAATCCGCCAGGAGAACCTGGTGCAGGGCGACCAGATGCCCTACGTCAACGTCACCGGCAAGCACCTGGACAGCGGCGATTATCCGGCCAGCCTGCGGCAGGCCATGGACATGATCGGCGTGGACGCCATCCGCGAGCGCCAGCGCCGGGGCGAAGCCGACGGCCGCCTCATCGGCGTGGGCCTGGCCACCTACACGGAGCAGGCCGCGCACGGCACCTCGGTGTTCGCCGCCTGGGGCACGCCCGTCATTCCGGGCTTCGATCAGGCCACGGCCCGGGTCACGCCCGACGGCGGGCTGGAGCTGCGGGTCGGCGTGCATTCGCACGGGCAGGGCATGGAAACGACCTTTGCCCAGATCGCCAACGAGATCCTGGGCGTGGACGTGGCCAGCATCAAGCTGCTGCATGGAGATACCGGGCAGACGCCATTTTCCACCGGCACCTATGCCTCGCGCTCGCTGGTGATGTCGGGTGGCGCGGTGTCGCAGGCCTGCAAGCGCCTGCTGCCCAGGCTCACGCATATCGGCGCGCACCTGCTGCAGGCCGATCCCGCCCGCGTGGCCTGGAACGGCGACCGGCTGGAAGCGGGCGGCAAGTCGGTGTCGGTCAAGGACGTGGCCGACGCCTGGTACCTGCGGCCGCAGTTGTTGCCGCCCGACGTGGATCCCGCCGGACTGGAAGTCACCGTTGGCTACAAGCCCAAGGTCGACACCGGCTGTTTCACCTACGCCACCCACGCGGCGGTGGTGGCGGTGGACCCCGGCACCGGCGGCGTGGAGATCCTGGACTATGTGGTGGTGGAGGATTGCGGGACCATGATCAATCCCATGGTGGTCGAAGGCCAGACCATCGGCGGCGTGGCCCAGGGCATCGGCACCGCCTTCTACGAGGAAACGCCCTACGACGACAACGGCCAGCCGCTGGCGTCGACCCTGGCGGACTACATGCTGCCCGGCGCCACCGAGGTGCCGAACATGCGCCTGCATCACTTCGAGACCCCGTCGCCGCATACCGAATTCGGCGCCAAGGGCATGGGCGAGGGCGGCGCCATCGCGCCGCCGGCGGTGCTGTTCAACGCGGTCAACGACGCGCTGCGCCCGCTGGGCGCGGCCGAGCTGCTGCGCACGCCGCTGTCCCCGACGCGGGTGCTCGCCGCCATCGCGCAGGGCAGCCGCCAGCCCGAGTCCGCCAGCGCGGAGGTGACGGCATGAAGGCCGCCGCGTTCGAATACACGCGTCCGGACTCGCTGCAGGAGGCCTTGCGGGCGCTGCGCGCGCACGAAGGCCGCGCCAAGCTCATGGCCGGCGGGCAATCGCTGGGGCCCATGCTGAACCTGCGGCTGGCTCGTCCGCCCGTCGTCATCGACATCTCCGGCCTGGCCGAACTGCGCACCGTCACGCGGCAGGACGGCGGGCTGCGCGTGGGCGCCGCCGTGACCCACGCCGAGATCGAGGATGGCGTGCACGAACTGCTGCGCGGCACGCCGTTGCAGCAGGTGGCGCCGGGCATCGCCTACCGCGCCATCCGCAATCGCGGCACGCTGGGCGGCAGCCTGGCGCATGCCGATCCGGCGGCCGACTGGGTGCTGACCATGGTCGGCCTGGGTGCGACGCTGGAGATCGCCGGCCCGGACGGGGTCCGCATGCTGCCGGCGCAGGACTACATGCAGGGCGCCTATACCACCGGGCTGCGCGAGGACGAGCTGATCGCCGCCGTGCATGTGCCCGAGGCGGGGCCGGCGTCGCGCTGGGGCTATTACAAGTTTTGCCGCAAGACCGGCGAGTTCGCCGAGGCCAGCTGCGCCGCGTGGTTCGATGCCGCGTCGAAGACGGCGCGGATCGCGGTGGGCGCGCTGGACGGCGCGCCCGGATTGCTGCCCCGGCTGGCCGCGAGCATCGCGCGGCAGGGACTGGCGGGCCTGGACCCGGCCCTGCTCGCCGACGAGCTGGCCGGCGTCATGCCGGGCAAGGATGAACACCACCGCAAGCTGCACGGGACCGCGGTGACGCGCTGCCTGGCGCAGGCCTTGGGTTGACGGGAATAACCATGGTTCAGGTGACATTGGAAGTGAACGGCAAGCGCGTATCGCACGAGGCGCCCGCGCGCATGCATCTGGGGGATTTCCTGCGGGACCAGGCGCGCCTGACCGGCACCCATCTCGGCTGCGAGCACGGCGTCTGCGGCGCCTGCACGGTGCTGGTGGATGGCGCGCCGGTGCGGTCCTGTATCTCCTTCGCGGTGGCCTGCGAAGGAAAGCAGGTGACCACCATCGAAGGCTATGACGCCGATCCGGTGATGCAGCGGCTGCGCGCCGCCTTCACGCGGCACCACGCCCTGCAATGCGGCTATTGCACGCCCGGCATGCTGGCGACGTCGCGCGACATCGTGCTGCGGCTGCCGGAGGCGGACGAGGGCAGGGTGCGGGTGGAACTGTCCGGCAATCTGTGCCGTTGCACCGGCTACATGGGTATCGTGGCCGCCGTGATGTCCGTGCTGGCGGAGCTGCGGGCGCAGCCGGATCCCGCCGTGGATGCGCTGCGGGCCGCCCTGGCGCAGGGCCGGGGCGCCGCGCCCGAGGCCGCGCGGCAGGCGGCCTTCGCGGGATTCACGCCGGTGGCGGATGGCGCCGGGGCGGCGGCCAAGCCCGCGCCTGTTCCCGTCGCCGCGCCAGCCGGCAAGAAGGAAGGCCGGGGCAGCCAGATCGACGGCGGTTTCACCGTGCCCTTTCCCGCGGCCGAGGTCTGGGCCTTCATGGTGGACCTGCCGGCGCTGGCCAGCTGCCTGCCCGGCGCCTCGATCGAGGAGCACGAGGGCGACCGGGTCAAGGGCAAGATCGCCATCAAGTTCGGGCCCATGTCCGCGGCCTTCAACGGCGCGGCCCGCCTGGAGCGCGACGACGCCGCCATGCAGGCGGTGTTCCGTGGCGCCGGGCAGGACTCGCTCAGCCAGTCGCGCGCCAATGGCGACATCACCTATCGCCTGCAGGCGCTGTCGCCCGGCGAGACGCAGGTGCACGTGAACCTGCTGTATTCACTGCAGGGGCCCCTGGCGCAGTTTTCGCGGTCCGGGCTGGTGCAGGACTTCGTGCGCCGCATGATCGCGGACTTCGGCAACAACGTCACCGCCCGGCTGCGCCGGCCCGCCGCCGCGGGCGAGGCGCCGGTCCAGGCCAGCTTCAATCCCACGGCCATGTTCTTCAGCGTGCTGTGGGCGCGCATCAAGCGGTGGGTCGGCCGGGGCGGTTGAGCGGGAAGAGGCGCCGGCGGCGTCCGGCGCCGACACACAACGGGGAAAATCATGTTCGCGGTGATCGTACGAAATTGGCGCAACGCCTTGTTGGGCCTGGCCGCTGTCGCGCTGAGCGCGCCCGCCTGGTCGCAGGCGCTGGAGCCGCTGCGGGTGCGGCTGGACTGGACGCCCTGGGGCGTGCACGGCGCCTTCCACCTGGCGCAGCAGAAGGGCTGGTACCGCCAGGCCGGCCTGGAAGTGTCGCTGGAGGACGGCAACGGCTCGGTGACGACGGTGCAGATCGTGGGCGCCGGCGACAGCTTCGACCTGGGACACGCGGCGCTGGCCTCGGCCATGATCGCCCGTGAAAAGGGCATGCCGGTCAAGGCGGTGGCCGTGTTCGCCAGGCAGAGCGACATCGGGTTGCTGGTGCCGGCCGACGCCGGCATCAGCGGGCCCGCGCAGCTGAAAGGCAAGAAGGTCGCCTACACCGCCGGCTCGCTGGAAGCGCCCTTCATCGACGCGTTCCTGGCCGCGGGCAAGCTCAAGAAAAGTGATCTGGAGCTGATCAACGTCGATGCCGCCAGCAAGGCATCCACCTATGCCGTGGGGCGCGCGGACGCGGCGTTCTCCACCATCCCGTTCTTCCTGCCGGTGGTGTCGCAGACCCGGCCGTCGAGCGCCGTGCGCTTCGCCGATTTCGGCCTGAACATGCCCAGCTTCGGCCTGTTCGCCAACGAGTCCAAGCTGGCCCGGCGGCGCGACGCCATCGCGCGCTTCGCCAGCGTGAGCGCGCGGGCCTGGGAGTACATCTATGCGGGGCATCAGGACGAGGCGGTCGCCGCCATCCTGGCGCAGCGTCCGCAGTCCCGGCTGGACAGGAAGGTGCTGCGCGGCCAGATCGACGCCTTGCAGCCGTACTTCGGCCAGCCGGCGGCCGGCGCGCGCCTGGGCGCCATCGTGCCGCAGGATTGGACGCAGGCCGTCGCGACCCTGTCGACCGTGGGGCTGATCAGCGCCGACGCCCAGGCCGCTTCGTTCTACGAGCCCGGCCTAGTGCACGCGGAACGCTACGACAGCCTGGTGCAGCCATGACGCAATGGGCCGTGGCGGCGAACGGCGTGCGCAAGCGCTATCCCGGCGCGGCGGGCGTGGAGGCGCTGGCCTCGGTGTCGGTCGAGGTGCCGCGCGGCCGCTTCGTCAGCATCCTGGGACCCAGCGGCTGCGGCAAGAGCACGTTCCTGCGCTGCGTGGCGGGATTGGAGACCGTTTCCGCCGGCGACCTGCGGGTCGAGGGCGTGCCGGTGCAGGGACCGCCGGACGGCATGGGCATGGTGTTCCAGCGCGACGCGCTGCTGGAATGGCGCGATGTGCGCCGTAACATCCTGCTGCCCGTCGAATTCGCGCACAAGCCGGCGGCGGCCTACGCGGACAAGGTGAGCGCGCTGCTGGCCCTGACGGGCCTGGAGAAGTTCGCCGGCAGCTATCCGCGCGAACTGTCCGGCGGCATGCGCCAGCGGGTCGCGATCTGCCGGGCCCTGGTGGACGATCCCAGGCTGCTGCTGATGGACGAGCCCTTCGGCGCGCTGGACGCGCTGACGCGCGACCAGATGAACGTGGAACTGCAGCGGATCTGGATGGAAACCCGCAACACGGTGCTGTTCGTCACGCACGGCATCGCCGAGGCGGTGTTCCTGGGCGACGTGGTCATGGTGTTCTCGCCGCGTCCGGGCCGCATCCTGGAAACCATGGAGATCGACCTGCCCCGGCCCCGGCCGCTGGCGCTGCGCGAAACGCCCCAGTTCGGCGAATACGTGCGGCACATCCGCGGCATGTTCCAGCGCATGGGCCTGATCGATGAGGGCGGCGCGGCCGCGCCGGGTCCGGAGGCCGTCCGATGATCACGCTATTGAAAGGCGCGGGCCGGCGCATGGCCGGGCTGGCGTCGGTGCTGGTCTTCCTGCTGTTGTGGGAGGCGGCCGCCCGGCTGTTCCAGGTGCGCGCCATCATGCTGCCGCTGCCGGGCCAGGTGGCGCTGGAGCTGGCGTCCGAGTGGACCTGGTACGCCGGCCACGCCGCGTACACGCTGATGACCACGCTGGCGGGTTTCGCGCTGGCGGTGGCATTTGGCGTGCTGACCGCCGTGATGCTGGTGGGATCGCGCTGGTTCGAGCGCTTCATCTATCCCTTGATCGTGGCCCTGAACAGCGTGCCCAAGGTCGCCATCGCGCCCTTGTTCGTGATCTGGATGGGCACCGGCGCCGAGCCGAAGATCGCCATCGCCTTCCTGATCGCGGTGTTCGCGATGATCGTGGACACCGTCCACGGCCTGCGCTCGGTGCCGCAAGACGTGCTGGACCTGGGGCGCGTGCTGAAGGGCTCGCGCCGCGATTTCTTCTTCAAGGTGCGGCTGCCCAGCGCGCTGCCCTCGATCCTGGCCGGCATGAAGGTCTCGATCTCGCTGGCCCTGGTCGGCGCCATCGTCGGCGAGTTCGTGTCCTCGCAGCGCGGATTGGGCTACGTGATCATGAGCGCCCAGGGCACCTTCGACACGGTCCGGGTGTTCGCGGCGATCTTCGTGCTGGCCCTCATGGGCATGGCGCTGTTCTCGTTGCTGGTGTGGCTGGAGCAGCGGCTGACGCCGTGGCTGCGGCATCACCGGGAAGACGGCTGAAGGATGCAAACCCGGGGCGCTCCGGGAAGCCCGCAGGGCAGGCGCCTGATTGGAATCGATACAGGGGAATACAGATGCAAGCACTACTCGCCTTGTCGCGTGGCATAGACGCGGTCAACTTGCGCGTGGGCCGGGCCGTGTCCTGGGTCACGCTGCTGGTGGTCCTGGTCAGCACCGGCAACGCCATCATGCGCAAGTTCTTTCACGACAGCTCCAATGCCTGGCTGGAGCTGCAGTGGTACATGTTCGGCGCCATGTTCCTGCTGACCGCGGGCTACACGCTGCTGAAGAACGACCATGTGCGGGTCGACATCATCGCCTCGAAGCTGTCGCGCCGGGCGCAGATCGGCATCGAGATCTTCGGCGTGCTGTTCTTCCTGATGCCGGCCTGCCTGCTGATCATGTACCTGTCCTGGCCGGTGTTCATGGATTCGTATCTCAGCAACGAGTACTCATCCAACTCCGGCGGGCTGATCCGCTGGCCGGTCAAGCTGTTGATTCCCGTCGGTTTCGCGCTGCTGGCGCTGGCCGGCCTGTCGCACCTGATCAAGTGCGCGGGCTTCCTGGCGGGGCGCTGCCGCGATCCGCGCGAGCGCGAGGGCGCCAGGAGCGCCGAGGAAGAACTGGCCGAGGAAATCGCCCGCGAAGCGCAGGCGCGCGAAGCCGCCGCACAGAACGAACTGAACGAGAAGGGCCGCTGACCATGGAATTCCTCATCGCCAATCTGGCGCCGATCATGTTCGCGACCCTGATCGGTTTCCTGCTGCTGGGCTTTCCGGTGGCGTTCGCGCTGGCGGCCAACGGCATACTGTTCGGCCTGATCGGCATGGAGCTGGGCCTGCTCAACTCCTCGCTGTTCCAGGCGCTGCCGCAGCGGGTGTTCGGCATCATTTCCAACGACACGCTGCTGGCGGTGCCGTTCTTCACGCTGATGGGCCTGGTGCTGGAACGGTCAGGCATGGCCGAGGACCTGCTCGAGACCATCGGCCAGCTCTTCGGCACGCTGCGCGGCGGCCTGGCGATCGCGGTCGTGTTCGTGGGCGCCATGCTGGCCGCCACGACCGGCGTGGTGTCGGCCTCGGTGATCTCGATGGGCCTCATCTCCCTGCCCATCATGCTGCGCTACGGTTATGACCGCCGGCTGGCCAGCGGCATCATCGCGGCCTCGGGCACGCTTTCGCAGATCATCCCGCCCTCGCTGGTGCTGATCATCCTGGCGGACCAGCTGGGCCGTTCCATCGGCGACATCTACCGCGCGGCGATGGTGCCGGGTTTCATCCTGGCGGGGCTGTACATCGTCTACATCGTCATCATGAGCCTGCTCAAGCCGGATTCGGCGCCGGCGCTGCCCGAAGAGGCGCGCCGTTTCCAGGCGCCGAATGGCGGCCGGGGCGGGCGCTCGCTGCTGGTGCTGATGGCGATCTCCGCCGTGTCGGCGTACTTCCTGGGGCTCTGGGTCGAGAACAACACCGCGCCGATGGACGAGCGCATCGTGGTGGCGCTGCTGTTCTGGGGCGCGACCGCCTTCGTCATCGCGCTGGTCAACAAGGCGCTGGGGCTGGGGCTGCTGTCCGCCCTGGCCGAGCGCGTCACCTTCGTGATGATTCCGCCGCTGGCGCTGATCTTCCTGGTGCTGGGCACCATCTTCATCGGCGTGGCCACGCCGACCGAGGGCGGCGCCATGGGCGCGGTGGGCGCCATCCTGATGGCGGTGGCGCGCCGCCGGCTGTCGCTGGACCTGCTGCGGCAGGCCATGGACACAACCACCAAGCTGTCCTGCTTCGTGGTGTTCATCCTGGTGGGTTCCACCGTGTTCGGCCTGACCTTCCGCGCCGTCAATGGCGACCTGTGGGTCGAGCATCTGCTGACCGGCCTGCCGGGCGGGCAGTGGGGCTTTTTGATCGTGGTCAGCATCCTGACCTTCGTGCTGGCCTTCTTCCTGGACTTCTTCGAGCTGGCCTTCATCATCGTGCCCCTGCTGGGGCCGGTCGCCGACAAGCTGGGCATAGACCTGATCTGGTTCGGCGTGATCCTGGCCGTCAACATGCAGACGTCCTTCATGCATCCGCCATTCGGTTTCGCGCTGTTCTACCTGCGCTCGGTGGCGCCCCGCGAACGCTACAAGGACAGGGTGACGGGCAAGATGATCGAGCCTGTCACCACCGAACAGATCTATTGGGGCTCGGTGCCGTTCATCGTGATCCAGCTGCTCATGGTGGGCGCGGTGATGGCGTTCCCGGGCATGGTGATGCACTACAAGGGCGACGCCGCCATCGTCGATCCGAATTCCGTGTCGCTGGAAGTGGGCGGCGGCAACGGCGCCAGCGCCTACGGGACGGACGCCAGTCCGTTCAAGTAGCAGGCCAGGGGCGGGCTAGGCGCCGAGCCGGGCCCGTTCCGACGCCAGATAGGCGTCCCGCGATGGCAGCAGGTGGTCGCGGCAGAGCGCCATCAAGGCGTCGCGGTCGCCATCGCGCAGGGCGTGGATCATGGCCCAGTGCTCCTGGCGCGCGCGTTCGCGATAGCCGGGCGATGCCAGCGAGCCGAAGCGGATGGGATGGGTGCGGCGCGCGTATTCCTCGATGGCCTGGCCCAGCACCGCGTTGTCCAGCAGGCCGAAAAGCTCGCGATGAAAGCGCTGGTTGCTGCGGAACACGCGGCGCGCGTCGCCGTCGGCGACCGCCGTATCGTGCTCGCGCTGCACGGCCACCAGCGCCGCCAGCCGCGCCTGCGGCACAGGCAGCGGGATCTGGCTGGCGGCATGCACCTCCAGCACTTGCCGCAGCGCGTACAGCTCCATGACCTCGCGCGCCGAGAAGGCGCGCACCACCGCGCCGATATTGCGCTTTTTCTCCACCGCGCCCAGCGCTTCCAGTTCGGCCAGGATCTGGCGCACCGCGTGGCGCTTGAGGCCGAAGCGCTCCATCAGCTCGTCCTCGGTCAGGCGCTGGCGCGGATGCAGCCGGCCGAAGACGATGTCCTCTTCCAGTTCGGCCTGGGCGTCCGCGAGCGCGTCGGCGGCGGGCTCGGCGTGGTCGTCGGGGGAGATGGCGTTCATGGTCGGCGGTCGGGCTGCGGGTTCGGGCTGTGAGGTTCGAGCTGTGAGGTTCGAGCTGTGAGGTTCGAGCTGTGATGCTCGGGCTGTGATGCTCGGGCTGTGATCTTGGCGCTTGCGGCGGGTTGGCGCGGGCCGGCCGCTACGGCTTGGGCACGGTGTCGCGGGTGGCGCCGGCGCGCAGGAAGTCGAAATCCACGCCCTGGTCGGCCTGCGTCACGGTCTGCATGAAGAGCTTGCGGTAGCCGCGCTCGGCCGTGGGCCGCGCGACGGGCGTGGCCGCCATGCGGCGCGCCAGCTCGGCGTCCTCGACCAGCAGCGCGATCTCGCGGCGCGCCACCGACAGGCGGATGCGGTCGCCATTCTGCACATAGGCCAGCGGCCCGCCGATGGCGGCCTCGGGCGTGACGTGCAGCACGATGGTGCCGGCCGCCGTGCCGCTCATGCGGCCGTCGGAGATGCGCACCATGTCCTTGACGCCGGCGCGCGCCAGCTTCCTGGGGATCGGCATGTAGCCGGCCTCGGGCATGCCGGGGGCGCCGGTCGGCCCGATGCGCTTGAGCACCAGGATATCCTGGGCGGTCACGTCCAGCGCTTCGTCGTCGATGCGGCGGGCCATGTCCTCGGCGTCCTCGAACACCACCGCGCGGCCTTCGTGTTCCATCAGCGCCGGGTTGGCGGCCGACTGCTTGATGATGGCGCCGCCGGGCGCCAGGTTGCCGCGCAGCACGGCCAGCCCGCCCACCGGATAGATGGGCGCGGCCGGGCTGCGGATCACGTCCTGGGGGAAGGGCGCGGGCGCGTCGTCCAGTTCCTCGCCCAGCGTGCGGCCCGAGACCGTCAGCGCGTCCAGGTGCAGCAGCGGCCGCAGCTCGCGCAGCAGCGCGGGCATGCCGCCGGCGTGGTGGAAGTCTTCCATGTAGTGCTGGCCCGAGGGCTTCAGGTCCACCAGCACCGGCGTTTCGCGGCTCATGCGGTCCAGGCCGGCCAGGTCGATGTCGATGCCCAGGCGGCCGGCGATGGCGGTCAGGTGGACGATGCCGTTGGTCGAGCCGCCGATGGCCAGCAGCACGCGCAGCGCGTTCTCGATGGACTTGCCGGTGATGATGCGGTCGGGCGTCAGGCGCGATCGGGCCAGCGCCACGGCGCTGGCGCCGGTATGCTCGGCCACGCGCACGCGGTCGGCGGTGACGGCCGGGGCCGACGCGCCGCCGGCCACCATCATGCCCAGCGCCTCGGTCAGGCAGGCCATGGTGCTGGCCGTGCCCATCACCGAACAGGTGCCCACGCTGGCCACCAGCTGGTTGTTGACGTCGGCGATTTCCTCGGCGTCGATCTCCTCGGCGCGGTAGCGGCCCCAGTAGCGCCGGCAGTCGGTGCAGGCGCCGACGCGCTCGCCGCGATGCGATCCGGTCAGCATCGAACCGGTCACCAGCTGGATCGCCGGCACGCCGGCCGAGGCCGCGCCCATGAGCTGGGCCGGCACCGTCTTGTCGCAGCCGCCGATCAGCACCACGGCGTCCATGGGCTGCGCGCGGATCATTTCCTCGGTGTCCATGGACATGAGGTTGCGCAGGTACATGCTGGTCGGCTGCGAGAAGCTTTCGTGCACCGAGATGGTGGGGAAGTCCATCGGCAGTCCGCCGGCCAGCATCACGCCGCGCTTGACCGCCTCGATCAGCTGCGGCGCGTTGCCGTGGCAGGGGTTGTAGCTGCTGCCGGTGTTGACGATGCCGATGATGGGGCGCGACAGCGCGTCGTCGGTGTAGCCGGCGCCCTTGATGAAGGCCTTGCGCAGGAACAGGGAAAAGCCCGTGTCGCCGTAGTTCGTCAGGCCGCGCGCCACGCCCTGGGGGCCTTGCGCGGGCGTTTGTCCGGCGGCTTGCGCCTGCGCCGGCGTGGTCGTTCCCTTGGTCTTGTCCGTCATCGTCGTTCTCTGTCAGGCCGGGGTTTTGATCTCAATAATATTATTGATAATCTGAGTCCGAGATCATAGCCACCTGGGAAACCGGCCCGCAAGCGCTTTGACGCGGTCTTTTTATTGATTCGATTGATAGATCAGTCGATAGAAAAATTCTGATTCTTCAATCAGGTCACGGCCCCTACACTGGCGCGGTTGACGAGCCGGGCGTCCGTTCCAATTCTTATACCCATCCCGGCAGGAGACCTACATGCCCGTTATCGCCAGCGGCGCGCGTCGCGCCGTGCTGCTTTCCCTGCTGGCCGTGTGCGCCGGCGCGTCCGTCCCGGCCCTGGCCGCCGACGCCTACCCGGACAAGCCGATACGGCTGATCGTTCCCTATCCCCCCGGCGGCGCCACCGACGTGATCGGCCGCGTGCTGGCTCAGGAGCTGACCGGCGCGCTGGGACAGACGGTGGTCGTGGAGAACCGCGCGGGCGCGGCCGGCAATATCGGCGCCGACCAGGTCGCCAAGGCGCCGGCCGACGGCTACACCCTGCTGATGGGCGCGCTGACCAGCCATTCGATCAATGCCGCCCTGTATCGCGGCCGCGTCACCTACGACGTCGAGAAGAGCTTCGCGCCGGTGTCCATCGTCGGCACCGTGCCGCTGGTGTTCGTGGTCAATCCTTCCGTGCAGGCCACCAGCCTGTCGCAGCTGATCGCCCTGGCCAAGTCCAAGCCGGGCTACATCACCATGGGCTCGGCCGGCAACGGCTCGCCCCAGCACCTGGCCGGCGAGATGTTCAAGCGCGCCGCCGGCGTGGAGATCCTGCACGTGCCGTACAAGGGCAGCGGCCCGGCCATGACCGACCTGATGGGCGGACAGGTGCTGAGCATGATCGAGACCGTGCCCGCCGCCCAGGGCAGCATCAAGGCCGGCAAGCTGCGCGCGCTGGCGGTGACCTCGGCCGAGCGCGTGCCGGCGCTGCCCGACACGCCCACCGCCGCCGAGGCCGGGCTCAAGGATTTCGAAGTCAGCTCCATGTTCGGCATCGTCGCGCCCGCCGGCACTCCGGCGCCGGTCATCGAGCGCCTGAACGGCGAGCTGAAGAAGATCCTGGCCAAGCCGGATGTGAAGGCCTCGCTGCTGAACCAGGGCGCCATCGCCACCTGGACCACGCCGGCCGACGCCGGCGCCCGGGTGTCGGCCGAAGTGGCGCGCTGGACCAAGGTGATCGACGAGGCCGGCGTCAAGCCGGAATAAGCGGATCGCGGCGGGCGCTTCCGGGGCTTCCGGCGGCGTCCGCCAGCAAAGGCTTGCAACACGTTCGTGTTAGGCGCAAGCCCGGGCCGGCCCTCGCGCATCCCCCCGCGAGGCTGGCCGGAACCGCTGCTTTCTCATATAGTGGTTGACCCCGGCTTGGCTAGGCCGTAATGTACTTTGCGAGCCATTCCAAGACGGCGCGGGGGAAGACAATGGCCGATATCCAGGACGACAATCAGGACGACAGGTCGCTCCTGTACCAATACTTCGGCACGCACAGCCCATATTGGCGGCTGGCGAGCGATAGCGATGCCTTCGAGCTGTCCGCCATCAAGGGCGCGGCCAATATCGCCATGGCGCTGAGCCCGGAGCAGGCCGCCGCCATCCGCGACCTGACCGGCATCACCTCCAGCCTGCGCATCGAGGTCAAGCTGTATGGCGAGCCCATCGGCCTGCACCTGGTCGGGCGCAAGATCAATCCCAAGGAATGGGCCGGCACCGCGTCGGCCTACTCGGACACCGAATCGGTGGCCAAGGACCTGGTCGAGGGCCTGTCCTTTGCCGAGACCGTGGTGTCGCAGGCCAACTCGGTCATCGTCATCGTCGATCAGCACGGCCGGGTGCAGCGCTTCAACAAGCTGAGCGAGGAATACACCGGCAAGCGCGAGCAGGACATCGTCGGGCGCAGCGTGTTCGACATGTTCATGACGCGCGAGGAGGCCTCGGCCTCCCGCCGCAACATCGCCGCCTTCTACCGCAACGGCCAGTCCTATGAAGTCGAACGCCTGATCAACACGGTCAAGGGCCCGAGGCTGTTCCTGTTCCGCAACAAGTTCGTCACCAGCGGCAGCGGCGAAAAGCGCGTCTACCTGATCTGTTCGGGCACCGACATCACCGAGGAACGGCAGGCCCAGGAACGCCTGCGCGTGCTGGCCAACACCGACGTGCTGACCAATCTGCCCAACCGCCATGCCATCACCGCGCAGCTGCAGGCGGCGCTGTCGGCGGGCGAGGGCGGACGCGGCGGCGTGCTGTTCCTGGACCTGGACAACTTCAAGCGCATCAACGACCACTACGGCCATGGCTTCGGCGACCAGCTGCTCAAGGCGGTGGCGCTGGCCATTTCCGGCTGCCTGGCCGAAGGGCAGACGCTGGCGCGGCTGGGCGGCGACGAGTTCATCGTGCTGCAGGAGGGCGCCGAAGTCCACGAACTGGAGGCGACCTCGCAACGCATCATCGAGCGGCTGCGCGAGCCGTTCCGCCAGGGGCTGATCGAGGTCTACACCAGCTGCTCGATCGGCATCGCCATGTATCCCGAGCATGGCGCCGACCTTGACAGCGTGGTGCGTAGCGCCGACATCGCCATGTACGTGGCCAAGGAATCGGGGCGCCACACCTACCGCGTATTCCTGCCCGAGATGGACCGCCGCAACGCCGACTACGTGTGGCTGGACACCAATCTGCGCAAGGCCATGGCCGACGGCCACCTGATGCTGCACTACCAGCCCAAGCTGTCCGGCCGCACCGGCGAGCTGGACGGGGTCGAGGCCCTGCTGCGCTGGAAGTCGCCCGAGCGCGGCATGGTCGGCCCCGGCGCCTTCATTCCCTACGCCGAGGATTCGGGGTTGATCGCGCCGCTGGGCGTGTGGGTCATGCGCGAGGCCGCGCGCCAGGCCGCCGCCTGGAAACGCGACGGCCTGAACATCCGCGTCGCGGTCAACGTTTCGGCCCGCCAGCTCGAGGACAAGGGCCTGGTCAGCGAGTTCATGAGCGCGCTGTCCGACGCCGGCCTGGATCCCTGCATGCTGGACATCGAGCTGACCGAGAGCTGCCTGATCGAGGACGAACATTCGGCCATCGAGCTGATCAAGCAGTTCCGCAAGCTGGGCGCGCGCGTGCACCTGGACGACTTCGGCACCGGCTATTCCTCGCTGTCGCAGCTGGCCCGCATCCCGCTGGACGCGATCAAGCTGGACGCCAGCTTCGTGCGCGGAGTCAACGAGAATCCGGTCTCGCAGGCGCTGGCGCGCGCCATCGTGGCGGTGGCGCGCACGCTGGAGCTGAAGGTGATCGCCGAAGGCGTCGAGACGGCAGAGGAAACCGCCTTCCTCGACACCCTGGGCGTGGACGCCAAGCAAGGCTATCTGTACGCCAAGCCCATGCCGGCGGCCGAATTCACCGATTGGCTGGCGCGGCGGCGCCGGCTGCACCTGATCGCCTGAGCGCGCGCGCCGGGTCGCCCCGGCATGCTCCCGCCGCCGCGCGGGCGCTCAATGCATGGTGGCTTCCATGCCGGCCTCCGGCCCGGCCGCGCCGCGCCGGTTCTGCGCGATGACCAGTCGCTCCATATAGGCGCGGTCCTTCGGGTCGATGGAGAAGGCGGCCTCGACCCAGTCCTCGGTGATGTCCATCAGTTCCGAGCGCGACAGCCGCAGCACGCGCTGGCGCGCGCGCAGCATGGCGCGCGTGCCGTTGAGCTTGGGCCGCAGCACGTCGATGAAGGTGCGCGTGGCCTTGTAGGCGTCGCCCGGCTCGAACAGCACGTCGACCAGGCCGCGCGCCTGGAACCACTCGGCCGTGTGCGACTCGCCGGTGCCGATCAGCTCTTCGGCCAGCCGCATGCCCGAGCGCCGCGCCACCAGCGAATAGCCGCCCATGCCGGGAAAGAGGTTGAAGGCCATTTCGGGAAAGCCCATGCGGGCATTGTTCTGCGCCAGCACGAAATGGTGCGCCAGCGCGGCCTCGAAGCCGCCGCCCAGCGCGGTGCCCTCGATCATGGCCAGCGAGATCGCGCCGGTGTCGAAGCCGCGGCTGGCGGCGTGCACGCAATCGACGCAGGCGCGCGCGTAGGCGCGCAAAGCCTCGCGCCGGCCGCTCCGGATCGCTTCGGAAAAGAAGTTCAGGTCGCCGCCCACGTTGTAGATCTGCGGGATCAGCGAGCCCGTTACCCAGAAGTCGATAGGCAGCCCGGAGTCCTTGGCGGCGCGGGCCAGCGTCATGATCTCGTCTATCAATTCATGGTTGAAGCAGGGCCGCGGCTGGGCCCGCAGCATCATCCACATGACGCGTCGTCCCTCCTCGTAGTAGGCGGAGATCTGTTTCAGGTTGCCAGCTTGGGCAAAAGGATGGCAGTCCGGATGCATGAGTTGATTCATTGCTGTCGTCCAATCGATGAAGGTGAGTCGGAGTACTGCGGGGCCAGCCTAATACAGAGCCTTTCCCGCCCGCCTCATGCTTCGCTCCTCCGTGTGGCCATGCTTGCGTGTAGGCCAAAGACCCGAGTGCATCGGCGCGCGCCGGCCTCGCCGCGCCCGGGCTCGGCCGATCGGACGAGGACGACCTGGGCGCAAGGGATGAGGACCCTCGCAAGTTTGCGGGTATCGAAGGGCGCGGCGGGTATCGGCGGCGTACTCGTGCGGATGGGGGAGGGCCGCGCCGCGCCTGACGATCGACGGCCAGGAGGAGGATGGACCGCTGTTGCCCATCCGCAACGCGGCGCGCGCGCGTCATTGGTTATGAGAAGGTTCTTATTTACGAATGAAAGTGATTCTCGATAATATTCCGTCTCGATAAGACCTACTCACTACCGTAGCTCGCACCATGCACGTTCTCTTCAAGCCGCGCGCCCTGACCCTGGGCGTCGCCCTGGCTCTGCACGCCATCCCCCTTGTTCCCGTCCACGCGCAGACCACGCAATTGCAGCCCATCAGCGTCGAAGGCCAGAGCGTCGACGACCCGCGCGTGCCGGAGGTCACCACCGCCACCCGCACCCAGACGCCGGCCCGCTACGTGCCCCAGGCCATCGACAGCGTCAAGGTCGAGAACGTCCAGAACTACGGCGTCAGCACGCTGGGCGAGGCGCTCTCGGGCATTCCCAACGTCTCCAGCGCACAGGACACGCGCTTCGATTCGCTGCGCATCCGCGGCTTCGACGCCAGCAACGATTTCTACCTGGACGGCATCCGCGACGACAGCCAGTACGTGCGCGACCTGCACAACATCGAGCGCATCGAGGTGCTCAAGGGTCCGGCCGCCGTGCTATACGGCCGTGGCAGCCAGGGCGGCATCGTCAACCGCGTCAGCAAGGCGCCGCAGCCGGGCCGCGAGTCCACGCTGGAGGCGCAGGGCGGCAGTTGGGACCTGCGCAGCTTCTACGGCGACCTGAGCGCCGACCCCAGCGACAAGGTCAGCGTGCGCCTGAACGTGGGCCAGGAAGACGTCAACAGCTTCAGCCACAAGATCGGCGGCAAGCGCCAGCTGCTGGCGCCATCGCTGAACTGGCGCATCACGCCGGACCTGGACTGGCTGGTGCAGTATGAATACAGCCGCTACGATCGCACGCCGGACCGCGGCATTCCCAGCGTCAACGGCCGTCCGGCCGACGTGGGCCGCCGCACCGTCTATGGCGATCCGGACCGCGACTACATCGACGACCGCGCCCAGTCCTTCCGCTCGCGCCTGGCCTACACGGTGGCGCCGGGCTGGCAGCTGCGCCACACGCTGGGCGTGTTCGCGCTGGACAGCGAGTTCGACAACACCTACCTGACCGGCTACAACGCCGCCACCGGCAAGGTCAGCCGCACGCGCTGGCAACAGGACCTGCGCACGCGCAACATCAGCAACAACTTCGAGGCCGAGGGCCTGTTCCATACCGGCGCCATCGAACATCGCGTGCTGTTCGGCATGGAATTCGCCAACCAGGACCGCTCGCCCAAGCTGTACACCGCCGCCACGCGCGGCCCCGGCGCGCAGCCCGTGCCGACGCTGGACCTGTATGACCCGGACCTGTCGCGCCAGCACCAGGGCGCGATGACGATCAACAGCGACGCGCGCCACAAGGTCCGCACCCAGGGCTACTACGTGCAAGACCAGATCAAGCTGAACGAGGCCTGGCAGGTGCTGCTGGGCCTGCGGCTGGACCGCTTCAACATCGATTCGACCAACCGCCTGCTCGACGCCTCGGCCTCGCGCAGCAGCAGCGGCGTCAGCCCGCGCGCCGGCGTGGTCTGGACGCCGCTGCGCGACCATTCCTTCTACGCTTCGTACAGCAAGACTTTCTCGCCCACCGGCGGCGGCCTCATCGGCATCACGCCCAACGCGCGCGGCAACACCAATGAGCTGGACCCGGAGCGCACCCGCCAGTACGAAGTGGGCGTCAAGAGTGACTGGCTGGATGGCCGCCTGAGCACCACGCTGGCGTTCTACAACCTGGAGCTGTACAACCGCCGCACCACCGATCCCAACGATCCGAGCATCGTGCTGCTGACCGGCCTGCAACGCTCGCGCGGCGTGGAGCTGACCGCCGCCGGCCGCCTGCAGGGCAACTGGTATCTGCGCGGCGGGCTGGGCCTGCAGAACGCGTCGATCGTCGAGGACAACAACGGCCTGGCCGGCAACCGCGTCGGCAACGTGGCGCGCCGCAACGGCAGCGTGTTCCTCACCTACAAACCGGCCGAGGGCCTGTACGGCGAAACCGGCGTCACCTTCGTCGGCCAGCGTTACGCCGACAACGCCAACACGGCGGTGCTGCCCGGCTATGCGCGCTGGGACGCGCTGGTCGGCTACCGCACGGGGCAATGGGATTGGCGCCTGGCGGTGCGCAACCTGACCGACAAGACCTACTACGCGTCGGCCACCAGCGCCGGCCAGATCCGCATCGGCGAGCCGCGCACCGTGGTGGCGACCGCGCAGTACCGGTTCTGAGCGGGGCGCTGTTGCAAGCCGGGCAAGTCCCGCCTTGCAATCGGCACGGGCAGGGGTAGGCTTCTGCTGTCGCGCGCGGGCCTTCCGCCGCGGCCAGCCCGGAGGCTTTCGCCATGCGAGACACGCGCGACTCGTCGAACACACCCGAATCCCTGCCCGCATTCCGGGCATCGCGCCCACGGCGCGGGTTGGCCCAGGCTGTCCTGCTGGCCTGTGCGGCGGGGGCGCTGCCCGCGCTGTCCGGTTGCGCCGGACAGGGCGCGAAGGCCGAGGCCGAGATGCTGCCCAATGAAAGCGTGGTGCGTGTGCCGGTCCAGGTCGCCCTGGAGAACGGCGGCCAGGCCCGGGGCGAGCTGGTCGTCACCGTGTTCACGCCCCAGGGCGAGGGCCGGCATCCGCTGATGGTGATCAGCCACGGCCGCGCCGGCGACGCCGCCGGCCGCGCCAAGCTGGGGCGCGCGCGCTATGCGACGGCGGCCCGCTATTTCACCGACGCCGGTTTCGTCGTGGCCGTGCCGGTGCGGCTGGGCTACGGCGCCACCGGCGGTCCCGACCTGGAAAACAGCGGCCCTTGCGGCGACCGGCGCTTCACGCCCATGTTCAATCGCGCGGCCAGCGAGATCGCGCAGGTGATCGAAGCGATGGCGCGGCGGCCGGACGTGGACGCGGCCAATGTGGTGGCGCTGGGCCAGTCGGTGGGCGGCGGTTCGACCGTGGCGCTGGCGGCGGCCAGGCCGGCCGGCGTGCGCGCCGCCATCAATTTCGCGGGCGGCTCGGGCGGCGATCCGGTCAAGTCGCCGGGCAAGCCCTGCGGACCCGAGCGCTTGCAGGAAACCTATGCCGGCTACGGCGCGACCACCCGCATGCCCATGCTCTGGATCTATACCGAGAACGACCTGTACTGGGGGCCGGAATGGCCGCAACGCTGGGCCGAGGCCTACAACGCCGCCGGCGGCCATGCGCAATTCGAACGCCTGGGGCCGGACGGCGCCAATGGCCATTCGCTGTTCACGCATGCACCCGAGAAATGGAAGCCGCTGGTGCGCGACTTCCTGCGCACGCAGGGCTACGCCATGCCGGAGCCGGGCGAGGCATCCGGCCAGGCGCGCCGTCCCTGAACGGAGACGCGGACGGGAGCGCTCCCGTCCGCCCGCCGTGCTGCGTCAGGCCACGCCGCCGTTGGCGCGTAGCACCTGGCCGTTGATCCAGCCGCCGTCCGGTCCGGCCAGGAACGCCACCACGCCGGCGATGTCGTCGGGCTGGCCCAGCCGCTCCAGCGGCGGCAGCTTGGCGTAGTGCTCGATCAGTTCGGGGCTCTTGCCTGTCATGAAGAGTTCTGTGGCCACCGGCCCGGGCGCCACGGCGTTGACCGTGACGCGGCGGCCGCGCAGCTCCTTGGCGAAGACGCGGGTGAAGCCTTCCACCGCCGCCTTGCTGCCGATGTAGGCGGCATAGCCGGGCAGGTTCAGCGCGATCGTGGTGCTGGACACGTTGATGACGTGGCCGGCATCGGCCAGCCGCGTCGCCGCCGCGCGTAGCATGTTGAAGGTGCCGCGCGTGTTGATGTTGAACATCTGCTCGTACTGTTCGTCGCTGGTCTGCGCCAGCGGCTGCACATGCAGCACGCCGGCGCTGTTGACCAGCACGTCCACCCGGCCCAGCGCGGCTTCGGCCGCCTCGAACAGGGCGTCGGCCTGGGCCGGGTCGGACACGTCGGCGCGCAGCGCGGCGGCCTGGCCGCCGGCCTGGCGGATCTGCTCGGCCAGCGCCTCGGCGGCAGCGGCGCTGGACGCGTAGTTGATGGCCACGGCGTGGCCGTCGCGGGCCAGGCGCAGCGCGATCGCCGCGCCGATGCCGCGCGAGCCGCCGGTGACGAGGGCGACGCGCCGGGAAGTCTGCTGGGTCATGGGAATGCTCCGTGTCATGGGGGAATGCTTGCCATGATCCGCTATTCCATTGCAAAAATAATCGGCCTATATTTGCAGACATAATTTCATTTGCATTAATAATAGGTCGACCCCTCATGGACCGTTTCCAGGAAATGCAGGTGTTCGCGCGCATCGCCGAGCGCCACAGCTTCTCCAAGGCGGCCGAGGATCTGCGGATTCCGCCCGCCACCGTCACCAATCTGATCAAGCGCCTGGAACAGCGCCTGGGCGCGCGGCTGCTGGAGCGCACCACGCGCCAGGTCCGCCTGACCCACGACGGCGAGATCTACTACCGGCGCTGCGTGCGCCTGCTGGCCGACCTGGAGGAAGCCGACGGCGCCTTCCTGGACAAGGCGCCCAAGGGCCTGCTGCGCGTGAACGCGCAAGGTACGCTGGCGCGCCATTTCGTGATGCCGGGGTTGCCTGGCTTCCTGGCGCGCTACCCCGACATCACGCTGCACCTGGGCGAGGACGACCGCTACGTGGACCTGGTGCGGGAAGGCGTGGACTGCGTGCTGCGCGCCGGCGAGCTGCAGGACTCGTCGCTGGCGGGACGGCGCATCGCTTTGATGCCGCAGGTGACGGTGGCCAGCCCGGCCTATCTGGCGCGCTACGGCGAGCCGGCCGGACTGGAGGACCTGGGTGGGCATTGGGCGGTGAACTACCAGTCCAGCGCCACGGGCCGCGCCCTGGCCATGGACTTCCTGGTCGAGGGCCGCAGCGTGCAGGTCACGCCGCGCGCGGCGGTCAGCGTGAGCGGGGCCGAGCTGTACACGGGCGCGGCGCTGGCCGGGCTGGGATTGATCCAGGTGCCGCGCTACCGCGTGGAGCGGGAGCTGGCGGACGGCCAGCTCAAGGTCGTGTTGCCGCGCCTGCCGCCTGCGCCCATGCCGGTGTCGGTGCTGTATCCGCAGAACCGGCAGGTGTCCGCGCGGGTGCGCGTGTTCACGCAATGGCTGGCGCAGCTGTTCGAGGCGGCCTTCGGCGCGGACGGGCCAGACAGGCCGGTCAGCTAGCGGGCCGCGAGCGCGCCCATGGCCGTCGCGGCGGCACTCAGCGCGCCAGCCGCGCCAATGCCTGGCCGGCGATGTTCAGGTCGATGGCCGCGTCGTCGCCGTCGCCCATGAACCAGGCGGCCGACAGGCCGCACCAGGCCGCGATCCATTGCAGCAGGCGGCGGGGCTGCAGGCCGGATGCGTGCGTGATCAGCGCGAAGCGGCGGTCGAAGCAGCCCGGCACGATGGCGACCGGCGGCTTGGGGTCGGCCAGATCGGGATTGCAGAAGATGTTGGCGTAGTCGAAGGCGCGCTCGCCATGCAGGCGCTTGGGGTCGATCACCAGCCAGCCGCGCTCGCCGAAGTCCAGGATGTTGTCGTGGTGCACGTCGCCATGCAGCACGGCCGGGTCGCGCGGATCGTCGAGCAGGGCGCGCGCGTGGCGGGCGCAGTCGGCCAGCATGCCGCCTTGCGCCCGGGCCATGGGCCACAGGTCGACGAACCAGGATTCCAGCGTGCGCAGCGGCGGCGGCGCCTTGGCGCGCGGCGCGTGCAGGCGCGCCAGCACATCGCAGATGATGCGCGTGGCCTCGTCGTCGCGGCCGTTGCGGGCGTACTCGGCCAGCGAGCGCGCGCCGGTGGCGCGTTCCAGCAGGATGGCGTCGTCGTCATGCGCCAGCACGCGCGCCGCGCCCTGGCCATCCCACCAGCGCATCAGCACGCCGCCTTCTCTTTCGTCCTGTTCGTGCGAGATCTTCAGCATGGCGGGCTGGCCCTGGTACAGCACGGGCAGCAGGCGGGCGGCCGGCGTGGTGATCGGGGCGCCGGCGGGCGCGAGGTTCCAGCGTTGCAGGTAGGCGTCGAACATGGGGCGGGCGGGATGAGCGGCGTGGCCGTCCATCATAGGGGAATGCGTGGCGGGGTGACGGGAGGCGCGGCGCGGTTCAGCCCGCCAGCGCCGCCGCCTTGCGCGCCACGTCCGCCACGCCGAAGCTCAGGGCCAGCGCCTGCGCGTCCAGCTCGGCCAGCGGCACCCAGCGCGCCTGGCTGGCGTCGTCGCCGGCCACCGGCTCGCCCGAGAGCCAGCGGCACAGCACGGCCACCAGGATGTAGTGGCGGCGCAGCAGGCCGTCGGCGTCGTGGTCGAACACGTCGACCGCGTCGAACACCGTCAGCGGCTCGGCGGTGACGCCGGTTTCCTCGAACAGCTCGCGCGCGGCCGCGTCCTCGATGCGTTCACCCAGCTCGATCTTGCCGCCCGGAAAAGCCCAGCGCCCCTGGTCCGGCGGATTGGCGCGGCGCACCAGCAGCACCTGGCCGTCGCGGATGACGGCGGCGATGGTGGCGGGGATGGGGCGCTGGGTGTGCATGGTCAGTCCTTGGCTGCCCCGGCCTGCTTGACCAGCGGGCACGAGGATTTCGACAGGGGCATGAAGGCCTGGTCGCCCGGCAGCGTGGCCAGCAGCTTGTAGTAGTCCCACGGCTGCTTCGACTCGGACGGCTTCTTGACCTCGAACAGGTACATGTCGTGCACCATGCGGCCATCCTCGCGGATGCGGCCATTGGTGGCGAAGAAGTCGTTGATGGGCGTGGCCTTCATCTGTTTCATGACCGCGGCGGCGTCGTCGGTGCCGGCGGCCTGGACCGCCTTCAGGTAATGCATGACCGAGGAATACGTGCCCGCCTGGCTCATGTTCGGCATTTTGCCAAGTTTGTCGTAGTAGCGCTTGGACCAGGCGCGGGTCTGCTCGTTCAGGTCCCAGTAGAAGGCCTCGGTCAGCGTCAGGCCGGCGGCGGCTTCCAGGCCGATGGCGTGGATGTCGTTGATGTACAGCAGCAGGCCGGCCATCTTCTGGCCGCCGCGGGTCAGCCCGAATTCGCTGGCGGCCTTGATCGCGTTGACCGTGTCGCCGCCCGCGTTGGCCAGCCCGATGACCTGCGCGCGGCTGGCCTGGGCCTGCAGCAGATAGGAGGCGAAGTCCGACGAGCCCAGAGGATGGCGCGCCGCGCCCAGCACGGTGCCGCCATTGGCCTTGACCACCTCGGTGGCCGAGGCCTGCAGCGTATGGCCGAAGCCGTAGTCCGCCGTCAGGAAATACCAGCTCTTGCCGCCTTGCTCCACCGTGGCGCGCGCGGTGGTGTTGGCCAGCGACCAGGTGTCGTAGGTGTAGTGCACCGAGTAGGGCGAGCACAGGTCGTTGGTGATGCGCTCGGTGCCGGGGCCGCTGTAGACCACGATGCGCTTTTTCTCGCGCGCCACCTCCAGCACCGCCAGCGCCGGCGCGGAGCCGGCCACGTCCATGATGGCGTCGACCTTCTGCGTGTCGTACCACTCGCGCGCGCGGGCGGCGGCGATGTCGGCCTTGTTCTGGTGGTCGGCCACCAGCAGGTCGATCTTCTTGCCCAGCACCTGGCCGCCGAAATCGGCGATGGCCATCTCGGCGGCGGTGGCGCTGCCCTTGCCGGTGACGTCGGCGTAGACGCCGCTCATGTCCAGGATCAGGCCCAGCCGGACGATATCGTCGGAGATGGCGGGGGCCTGGGCCAGCGCGGACAGGGCGGGGGTGGCGGCCAGCGCCAAGGCGGCGCACAGGCGGGTGAGCGGCCGGCGCGGGATCGCGACCGGACGGAATTGCGGTTGGGACTTCATGGAAGGGGTCTCCTCTTGGGTGCCGGTTGTCGTCGGTCTTCGTATGGCGCCTGGGTCTGATTGCTGCGGCGCTCTGTTATTCATTCAGTCGTGTGTCTCAGCGGCCGGCCAGCAGGTCGAATTCCATCCTCACCTTGCGGAACGGAAACTCCAGCCGCGCGTAATACACCACGTTGTCGTCGATGCAGGCATAGCGGCGCAGTTCGGCCACCGGCGAGGACACGGGAATCTGCAGCGCCTCGGCCGACTCCTGCCCGGCCTCGATCACGTTGAGCACCTGGCGCGCCTGCGTCAGGCGCGCGCCGTAGTAGCGGTCCAGCACCGGCGCCACGGTGCTCTTGTTGATCTGCGCGCGGTGCTTGCGGAACAGCGCGCTTGCCAGGAACACCTCGCTGTAGCAGAAAGGGCCGGCCTCGGTGGTGTGCACGCGGCGCAGGTACTGGAAGCTGCCGTCGCGGCCGGCGTCGCAGGGCATGCCCAGCGGGTCGGGCAGGGGCAGGCCGGCTTCGGCCTCCACCAGCGACACGGTGCCCAGCAGGTTGCTCAGCTCGACCGTTTCGGCCCAGGTCTTGGGGATCAGCAGCGTGGGCGTTTCGGGCAGCTCGGCGTTGACGAAGGTGCCCGAGCCGCGCGAGCGGCGGATCAGCCCGTCCTGCTCCAGCTGGCCCAGCGCCTGGCGGATGGTGGCGCGCGAGATGCCGTAGGTTTCCACCAGCGCTTCCAGCGGCGGGATCTGCTGGCCGGGCCGCCAGCTGCGGTTCTGGATATGGCTGCGGAACAGGGCGGCCGCCTGCAGGTAGAGCGGCTGCGGGCTGTGCGAGAAGAGCTTGGGCGCGGGCATGGGCGTCGGTCGTTGGCGGGTTCGGGTCAAGCGGCGGCGCCGGCGAGCAGGGCTTCGGCCATCTCGCGCAGCCTGTGCTTCTGGATCTTCACCGAGTTGGCGCTTTCGATGGAAGGGAAGGCGTCCAGCGCGGTGAAGCCGGCGGGCACCTTGAAGCCCGCCATCACGGCCTTGCAGGCGGCGGTCCAGGCGGCGGCGTCGGCCCGCGCGCCCGGTTGCAGCAGCACGAAGGCATAGGGCACGGTCTTGTCCGCGCGCGTCGCGCCCACCACCTGGCAGGCGCGCACGCCGGGCAGCGATTCGACCACCTGCTCGATCTCGGCCGGATTGACCAGGAAACCCGCCAGCCGCAGCGAGTCGCCCATGCGCGCCTGGAACACGAACTGCTGTTCGCTCAGGGCATAGCCCAGGTCGCCGGTCTTGAAGTAACCGTCGTCCGTGAACGCGCGGGCGGTGGCTTCGGGATTGTCCAGGTAGCCCAGCATCAGGCTGGGCGAGCGGATTTCCAATTCGCCCGACTGTCCCGGCGGCAGCACGGCGCCGCTGTCCGGATCGCGGGCGCGCACCCGCGCCTCGGGATGGACCAGCGCGCCGCCGGGCAAGAGGCGCGCCGACACATCGCCCCGGGCCGGCGTTGTCGGCTGGCCGGCGGCCAGCGCCTGGAGTTCGCTCGATCCGTACAAGCCCGTCAGCGGCACGTCCTGCTCCCGCGCCAGCTCCAGCATGCCGTCCAGCGCCGGGGTGAAGCTGGCGAAGCCGAACAGCCGCGCCGACGCCAGGTCGCCGGGCGCGGCCGCGCGCATGATGCCGGTCAGCGCCTCGTTGTTGGCGTAGGTATGGGTGACGGCGTGTTCGCGGATTTCGCGCGCCGAGGCCGCCGCGTCGAACACCGGGGAGCAGACCACCGGCGCGCCTTGCGCCAGTCCGCTGACCAGCGTGGAGAAGCCGAAGGCGCCGCAGAACGGCGCGCTGGCCAGCACGCGGGTCGCCGGGCCGTAGCCGAACGCGCGCGCCACCGCCGCGCCGTGCGTCAGCAGCGTGCGCTGGTCGTGCAGCACGAACTTGGGTTTCGACGTGGTGCCGGACGTGGTGAAGCACAGCACGCCGGCATTGGCCTGGGCGGGCGGCGGTGCGTCGGCGCAGGCGCGCAGCTCGGCGTAGCGATGCCGGGGCAGGGCGTGGCGTCCTGTGGCGGCAGCTGGCGCATCGAGCGTTGTTGGCGTCGCGTCATTCATGCGGCCGTGGGCGGCATCGATGGCGATCACGCCGCGCAGCCGCGCCAGGGCCTCGGCCGGCACCTCGTCCAGGATGCCCTGGAAGTCGATGCCCTTGAAGCCCGGCCAGAAGATCAGCCAGTCGGCCTTGCCGCGCCCCAGGATGTCGGCCACTTCCAGCGCGCGGAAACGGGTGTTGACCGCCAGCGCCAGCGCGCCCAGCCGCGCGCAGGCCAGGAAGGACTCGACCCAGGCGGCGCAGTTGGGCAGCCAGATGGCCACGCGCTGTCCGGGCTGCAGTCCCAGGCGGTTCAAGCCGGCGGCCAGCGCGGCGGCGCGCGCGCGCAGCTCGGCGGCGCTGACGGCGCCGTCCGGGTCGATCAGCATGGCGCGCGCGGGATCGGCGGCGGCCAGCGCATCCAGGTGCGCGGCGAAGGTGTCGGCAATAGCGGTGGATACGGGCACGGTGTTCATTGACGCGGTTCAGTGGGCGCCGGCGGGCCGGCGCGGTAGCGGGTTGGGCGGAAGTCCGCCGGCGGTGGGTCGAAGGGCGGCGGTATCAGACCGTGGCGATCGGCGTCACCGGCGAGCCGACCGCGCCCGGCAGCCGCAGCGGCGGGGCGGTGAGCAGGAAGCGGTTGCGCCCCTGCGCGTGCAGCCAGTCGGCCAGATCCTTCAGGTACCAGAGTTCGGCCAGCGGCACGCCCAGCTTGAACAGGCAGTGATGATGCAGCGGCAGGATCGAATGGCCGGGGCCGGACGTGCGCGCGGGATAGGCCTCGACCACGTAGTTGTCGGCGCAGATCGCGGCCACGCCGCTGTCGGTGATCCAGTCGAGCAGCGCGGCGTCGGCGCCGTCCAGCACCGCGCCGGTCTGTTCCAGGCGATGCGCGTCGGGCTTGCCGTCCATCTGCACCAGCGCCTCGGCGAAGCCGGTGCGCAGCACCAGCATGTCGCCGGGTTCCACCGCGACCCGCTGTTCGTGCATCGCGGCCTGCAGCTGCGCCAGGCCGACCGGCGTGCGGCCGGTGCCGAAGGCGCGCGCCAGGTCCAGCAGCACGCCACGGCCCTGCATGCCTTTTTCCGCGTAGCGGCTGACGCTGAGCCGGCGCGCATAGGAGGCGCCGGGCGGGCAGCAGGCATCGGCGCCGGGATCGCCGCCGCCCAGCACGTCCACGCCGGCGGCATAGCCGTTGTAGTACACGCGCCGGGCCTGGCCGTCGCCCTGCACGTCGAACAGCGCGCCCACGTGGCTCAGGCCGTCCCATTGCGTGGAGTATTGCAGCGACAACGTGGCCTGGTCGTCCGACAGCACGTCGACCGCGCCTTCCTGCAGGCGCGACATCTGGAAGTTCAGGTAAGGCTGGCCGTCGCGGCGCGTGGGCGCCAGCGCCGGCGGATGGCGGCGGGGATTGAGCACGTTGCCGCCCGGCAGGTCCAGCGGCAGCGACAGGCAGAAGACCTTGCCGGCGCGCACCTCGCGCACGGCCTGCAGCACTTTTTCCTCGGTCAGCAGGTTCAGGCGGCCGATCTCGTCGTCCGGTCCGAAATCGCCCCAGGTCGATCCCTCGGGCCGGCGGGTCCAGCGTTTCATGGGCTTGTCTCCGGTCGGTTTTTCGTGTTTATATGAATATAGTACGTATTTATGTACTTTTGATCCATCGGCATTCGTCCGATTGCCGTCGTCTGGCGCCGGGCCGCCCCGGCGCGGGACGGCATGCGCTTGGCGGCGGGCGCGTCAGGCGGCATGGCCGACCTGGTTCAAAGTAGGTTCGCAGTGGTTTTGTATGTGCGTATCGGGCGCGCAGGCAGGCTGCGCGCATGAGACACCCGCGGCAAAGCGGGGGCAGGGCCACAGGCCCTCAAGGAGACAGACTCATGACGCGACAACAGCACGCGCGCGCCCTGCGGGCCGCATTCGCCTTCACCATCGCGGCGCTGGCCGTGGCGACGGGGCCGGCCGCCGCCGCCGGCTATCCCGAACATCCCGTGACCGTGGTCGTGCCCTATCCGCCGGGCGGCGGGGCTGATCTGTTCGGCCGCGCCATCGCCCGCGCGCTGGAGCCCGGCCTGAAGCAGACCGTGCTGGTCGAGAACCGGCCGGGGGCGGGCGGCAATATCGGCATGGCCTACGTGGCGCGGGCCAAGGCCGACGGCTACACGCTGGGCCTGGGCACCATCGGCACGCAAAGCATCAATCCCTTCCTGTACGCCAACATGACCTTCGATCCGGCGCGCGACTTCGTGCCGATCGCGCTGGTGTCGACCACGCCCAACGTCATCGCCGTCAGCGCCAAGTCGCCGTATCGCACGGTGGCCGACATCATCCAGGCGGCGCGCCAGAATCCGGAGCGCAAGCTGACCTACGCCTCGCCGGGCGTCGGTTCGTCGGTGCACCTGACCGGCGCCTATTTCGAGGCCATGGCCGGCATCTCCATGCTGCATGTGCCGTTCAAGGGCACGTCCGCTTCCCTGCCGGCGGTGGCCGGCGGCCAGGTGGATCTGCTGTTCGACAACCTGCCCGGCGCGCTGGCCCAGATCCAGGACGGCGGACTGGTGCGCGGCGTGGCCGTGACGTCGGCGACGCGCGATCCGTCCGCGCCGGCGCTGCCGACCGTCGCGGAATCGGGGCTGCCGGGCTTCGACGTGACGGCCTGGTTTGCCCTGTACGCGCCGCGTGGCACGCCCGAGCCCGTCGTGCGGCAGTTGATCGAGGCCGCCCGCGAGGGGCTGCGCTCGCCTGATCTGGCCGCGCGCTTCGCCGCGCAGGGCGCCAAGCCCGGCACGCTGTTCGGCCCGGAGCTGGCCGCGTTCGAACAGGACGAGCGGCGCAAATGGGGCGGGCTGGTCAAGGACAAGGGCATCACCGCGCAATGAAAAACGGCACCGTTTTGGTCACCGGCGGCAGCCGGGGCATCGGCCGCGCCATCGTCGCGCGGCTGATCGAGGACGGCTACGAAGCCGTCAATTTCAGCCGGGGCGCGCCCGAGTCCCTGTTGCCGGGCGAGACCTTCCGCTCGGTGGACCTGGCCGACGCGCGGGCGGCGGGCGAGGCCGCGCGCGAACTGGCCGCGTCGCGCCCCGTGCTGCATCTGGTCAACAACGCCGGCATGATCGAGGTCGCCGGCATCGAGGCCGTCACGCAGGACGCGCTGGCGCGCACCATGGCCGTCAACCTGGTCGCGCCCGTCGTGCTGCTGCAGGCGCTGCTGCCGGGCATGCGCGCGGCCCGTCACGGGCGCGTGGTCAACATCGGCAGCAGGGCCGCGCTGGGCAAGCCGGGGCGCACGGCCTACGGCGCGTCCAAGGGCGCGCTGGCGGCCATGACGCGGACCTGGGCGCTGGAGCTGGCGGCCGAGGGCATCACGGTGAACACCGTGGCGCCGGGGCCGGTGGCGACGGAACTGTTCAATGCGTCGAATCCCCCCGGCGATCCGCGCACGCGCGCGCTGGAGGCCGCGATCCCGGTGGGCCGCAGCGGTCTGCCGGAAGAGGTGGCGCACGTGGTGGCCATGTTCATGGACCGGCGCGCCGCCTTCGTGACCGGGCAGCTGATCCATGTGTGCGGCGGCGTGTCGGTGGGGGTGGCGGGGTAGGGCGGCCCTGCCGCCTGCAGGCAAGCGCGGCGGGCCGGCTAGCCCAGCGGCCCCAGGTGTTTTTCCATTTCCTTCTTCGACATCTTGCCGGTTGCCTGCACGGCGCCGGCGCGCTCGCGCCGCAGCATGCGCAGCACTTCCGTGGGTGCCACGCCGAAATGCGCGATGAATTTGCGTTGGAAGGTGCGGCGCGACATGCAGCAGGCGTCGGCCATGTCGTCGATCGACCAGCGCGCCGACAGCCGCGCCTCCATCTTCTGCACCAGCTCGCGGAACGGCGCGCCGGCGCGGTCCTGCAGCCGCAGGGTCTGGCTGTACTGGCGCTGGTCGCCGCCGCGCCGCATGAAGACCACCAGCCGGCGCGCCACCTGCTGCGACAGCTCGGGACCGTGGTCGCGCTCGATCAGGGCCAGGGCCAGGTCGATGCCGGCCGAGACGCCGGCCGAGGTCCAGTACTTGCCGCTGTCCACGTAGAGGCGGTCGTCCTCCACCCGCAGCGCGGGATACAGCTGGCGCAGCCGGTCGGCCGAGCGCCAGTGCGTGGTGACGACGCGGCCGTCGAGCAGGCCGGCGGACGCCAGCAGGAAGGCGCCGGTGCAGACGCTGCAGGTGCGGCGCGTGCCGGCATCGCGGCGGCGCAGCCAGGCGCGCGTCTCGCCATGGGCGCTGGCGCGCTCCACGCCGGGGCCGCCCGGCACCACGATCATGTCGACCGGGCCGTCGCCGTCTTCCGAGAAGGTGCAGTCCGCCTGCATGCGCAGCCCCTGGTCCCAGGTGGCGACCACGGGTTCGGCAGCCACGGTGCCCAGCTGGTACAGCGCGGCCTCGGCTTCCTCGTTGGCGGAGCTGAACGCCTGCCAGGGGCCGGCCAGGTCCAGCGGCTGGAAGCCGTCGTACAGTACGAAGACGATGCGTTTTGGCGCAATCGGCGCGATGATTGGCACGCGCGGGCCGGTTGCTCCGCATAAGCTCGGGTCTGGCTTTTCCGATGGAGCATCGTCATGCATGTGAATATTCTCTTGTTCGAAGGACTGACCCAGCTCGACATGACCGGGCCTTACGAAGTGCTGGCGAGCGCGCCGGGCTTCACCGTTGATTTTGTCGCAAAAACGAGGGACCCGGTGCGATCCGACCATGGACTGGCCTTCGTGCCGACGCGCACCTTGGCCGATGCGCCGCCCTGCGACCTGCTGGTGGCGCCCGGCGGGCCGGGCACGGATGATGCCATCATCGACGCCGAATGGGTGGATTTCACGCGCCGGCAGGGGCTGGCCGCCAGGTATGTGTTCGGCATCTGCACCGGCTCGCTGCTGCTGGGCGCGGCCGGTCTGCTGCGCGGCCGGCGCGCGTCCAGCCATTGGCGCGCGCGCGAGCTGCTGTCGCGGTTCGGCGCCATTCCGAGCGACGAGCGCATGTGCGTGGACGGCCATATCTATACGGCGGGCGGGGTCACCTCGGGCATAGACATGGGCTTGAGGGTGGTGGCGGATCTGTGCGGCGAGGAGGTCGCCAAGCTGATCCAGCTGCAGGTCGAGTACGACCCCGAGCCGCCGTTCCCGGGCGGCACGCCGAAAACCTCGGAACCGGCCATCGTGCAGCGCTATCTGGCGCAATCGCAGGCGCGCTTCGAGAGCCGGTCGGCGAAGGTGGCGCGCGCCGCGGCGGCCATGCCGGGCTGACGGCGTCGCGCGGCAGCCGCTGGCGGCGGGCAAGGGCGGCAGCGCGTCGCCCGCGCGCCTCAGCGCGTCAGATGATCCAGCGGCAGCGGGCTTTGCGGCTTGACGGTCTGGATGGCGAAGTTGCTGCGTATGTCCTTCACGCCGGGCAGCTTGAGCAGCGTGTCCAGCAGGAAGCGTTCGTAGCCGCGCAGGTCCGGCACCACCACCTGCAACAGGAAATCGGACTCACCTGACACTAGGTGCGCGGCGATCACTTCCGGCAGCGCGCTGACTTCCTTGCGAAAGCGCGCGGCGTCGCGCTCGTGGTGGCGCTCGACCTTGACGCCTACGAATACGGTCAGCCCCAGGCCAACCTCGTCCGGCGCCAGCCGGGCCTCATAGCCCTGGATCACGCCCGCGTCCTCCAGCATGCGCACCCTGCGCAGGCAGGGCGAAGGCGACAGGCCGATCTGCTCGGCCAGCTCGACATTGGTCAGCCTGCCGTTCTTCTGCAGGGCCTCCAGGATGCGGCGGTCGTAGCCGTCCAGTTGATGCTTGGGGGAAGGGTTTGGCATGAAATTTAATAGATGGCTTGGTAAGTGATCAATCGTGCCAATAATGATATTCCCATTGGCATGAATCGCAAGCACATGCCAGCCCGGTTTTCCTAGAATGACGCCCTGCGCAGCAAGATTGAAGGAGGGCCGTCATGGCCGATATGGCGTTGTTTCTAGGGGCCCTGGTGATCGTCTATGTGGTGCCGGGTCCGGACATGATCCTGCTGCTCGAGACCGGGCTGCTGCGCGGACGGGCGCCCGCGCTGGCGGTGGCGCTGGGCCTGGCGATCGCGCGCGCCGCGCATGTCACGCTGGCGGCGCTGGGGCTGGCCGCGCTGTTCCGCGCGCATCCCTGGGCCTTCGACGCGGCCCGGCTGGCGGGCGGCTGCTATCTGATGTGGCTGGGCGTGAAGCTGCTGCGCGCCGGTCCCATGTCCTACGAGGCCGGCGGCACGGCCGAGGCCGCGAAAGCGACCCGCTGGCGCGGCGCGCTGATGTCCGGCGTGCTGACCAATGTGCTTAATCCCAAGGCCTTGCTGTTCTGCTCGGTGCTGCTGCCGCAATTCGTGTCGCCGGCGAGCGGTCCGGTCGGCCAGCAGTTCGCCGTGCTGGGCGTGATCCTGGTCAGCATGGGGCTGGCGTTCGATGTGCTGTGCGCCCTGGCGGGCGGCGCGATGGGACGCTGGCTGTCGGCCAGCCCGAAGGCGCAGAAGATCCAGAGCCTGGTCTTCGGCACCGCGCTGATCGGCTTCGGCCTGCGTCTGACGCTGGCCGAGCGGCCGGCCTGACGCCGGCCGCCCGGTCCGCGCCACGGGCGCGCTTGCGAAGCGGCGCCGACCACTCCTGGCGGACGGCGCCACTGCGCCCTAGCGCGGATCCAGCGCCAGGTCGCTGTCCTCGGGCTCGTCGGCGTAGCGGGGCGTTTCGCCGCGCAGTTCCTCCATCGACATGCCACGGGTCAGTTCCAGCGCCTGGCGCTCGAACAGGCGGCGGTACACGCCGCCAGGACGGCGGATCAGCGTCTCGTGGTTGCCTTCCTCGATCACGCGGCCATGGTCCATGACCAGCAGCCGGTCCAGCGCGCGCACCGTGGACAGGCGGTGCGCCACCACCAGCGTGCTGCGGCCTTCCATCAGGCGCTCCATGGCCTGCTGGATCAGCACCTCGCTTTCGCTGTCCAGGCTGGACGTGGCTTCATCCAGGATCAGGATGGGCGCGTCCGCCAGGAAGGCGCGCGCGATCGCCACGCGCTGGCGCTCGCCGCCGGACAGCTTCACGCCGCGCTCGCCCACCATCGTGTCATAGCCCTTGGGCAGGCGCATGATGAAGTCGTGCGCGCTGGCCTGCCGCGCCGCGTGCTCGATCTCGGCCTGCGTCGCGCCGGGCCGGCCGTAGGCGATGTTCTCGGCCAGCGTGCGGTGGAACAGGATGGGCTCCTGCTGCACGATCGCGAGCTGGCGGCGCAGCGAGGCCTGCTGCGCCTGGGCGATGTCCTGCCCGTCGATCAGGATGCGGCCTTCGTTGACGTCGTACAGGCGCTGAATCAGCTTGATGAACGTGGTCTTGCCCGAACCCGAATGGCCCACCAGCCCGACGCGCTCGCCCGGCGCGATGCGCGCCGAGAAATGCTCGTACAGCGGCGTGTCGTGCGCGCCGTAGCGGAAGGTCACGTCGTCGAAGCGGATTTCGCCTTCGGTGATGCGGATCACGCCCGCGCCCGGCTTGTCGGCCACGCCCAGGGGCTGGCGTTCCAGCGTCACCAGTTCCTCCATGTCGTTGATCGAGCGTTGCAGGTTGCGGATGTCCGTGCCCACTTCGCGCAGATAGCCCTGCAGCATGAAGAACATGGTCAGCGCGAAAGTGATGTCGCCCACGCTGGCCTGGCCGCGCGCCCACAGCCACAGCGATGCGCCGATCATGGCGACCTGCATCAGCGCCAGCATGGCGCCCTGCACGCCGGCGTTCAGCGTGCCGCGCATCCAGGTGCGGCGGGTGCGGCGGCGCCACTTGTCCACCACGCGCGCCAGCCGCGCTTCCTCGCGCCGTTCGGCGCCGAAGGCCTTGACCACGGCGTTGCAGGTCACGGCGTCGGCCAGCGCGCCGCCCATGCGCGTGTCCCAGGCGTTGCCCAGGCGCGCGGCCGGCGCCACGTAGCGCAGCGACAGCAGCGCGGTGAACGCGATATACATCACCGAGCCCAGGCCCACCACCAGCCCCATCAGCGGCCAGTGCCAGCCCAGCAGCGCGGTGGCGCCCACCAGCATCACCACCGAGGGCAGCAGGGCGATCAGCAACGTGTCGTTGAGCTGGTCGACCGCCCACATGCCGCGCGTGATCTTGCGCACGGTCGAACCGGCGAAGCTGTTGGCGTGCCAGTCGGTGGACAGGCGCTGCACGCGGTGGAAGGCGCTGGACATCATGCCGTTCATCATGCGCAGCGTGAAGCCGATGATGCTGTAGTACACGGCCTGGCGCAGCAGCATGGCGCCCAGGCCCAGCGCGACCAGCAGCCAGAATGCCGTCATGGCCGCGTGCCAGACCTGCGCGTCGCCGGCGGCGCCAGAAGCCACGGCGTCGATCAGCTTGCCCGCGTACAGCGGGGTCAGCACGTCGGCGACGGCGGCCAGCAGCGCCAGCGCCATGATGAGCGGCGTGCGCAGGGGCTGCCGGGCCCAGTGGCGGAAGGTATAGCCCAGGACATCCGTGAAGGCCTGTCCTCGTTGATTCGATTTTTTGATAGCCATATGCAATGGCCTGACGCCACGGGACGCGCCAGGAATCCTTGTGTAAAGGAAGAAAAACGACCCGGCGCCGGGTGGGCGCGGGCATTGCGTTTTGAGTTGGTGACAGGCGCGGAGGACCAGTCGCCTGATACGAGTCAGGCGATGGGTCCGCGCGGGCGACGACTTAGGAGCGTCGCGGAGACACGCGCGGGTTGGCGGTATGCGGATTCATCATCTTGCGCCTCCCAGTGGTGTATTGAAGGAAGAAAAGTAAATGGGACGAATGCCCGAACGGATGATTCTATAGAACGGACACATGTGAATCAACCGTCCGCGCAGATCCTGTCGGTTTTTTTCAACGCGATCGTTGCGCGTAGGCCGCGTGATCGGTCCAGCACTGCCGCGTGTAGGCATGGAACGCATCCTGCACCGTCGACGGCGTGCGGCCGGTCAGGCGCGCCAGCGCATAGTGGCCGCGTCGTTCGCGGTCCGGCGCGATGGGCACTTCCCGCAGCAGGCCGGCCTCCTGCTCGCGGCGGGTCACGCTGATCACGCCGAGCAGCAGCGCGTCGCTGTCCAGCGCCAGGCGCGTCAGCGCTTCCAGGTTCTCGCAGCGCACGGTCACCATTTGTTCGGGCGCGCCGCCCGGGCCCAGGGTCTCGGCCAGCCGCAGCGAGACTTCCGGGCTGAGCGAGGTGGACGCGACCGGATATTGCCGGATCTGCGCGACGCCGACGCGCCGATGCGCCAGGATGGGATGTCCGGCCCGGCACACCAGGCCGGCGCGCAACGGCGCCAGCGGCTGCGCGTCGATGTCCGGCGCGTCGTGCAGCAGGCGTGCGTCGCAGACCAGCGCGTCGATGCGTTCGGCGCGCAGCAGCGCCAGCAGCGCGTCGGTGGCGCCCAGCTCCACGCTGACGCGCACCTGCGGATGGCGCGCCGTCATATGGGCCAGCAGGGGCGACAGCAGCAGCGAGGCCGGAGTGGGGCTCAGGCCGATGTCGAGCCTGCCGGATTCGCCGCCGTGCATGCGCTTGAGCTCGCTCTGCAATTCAGCCTCTTCGTGGCGCATGCGGCGCGCGCGCTCCACGGCGCAGGCGCCGTAAGGGGTGAGGCGGAGCTGGCGCGTGCCGCGGTCGAGCAGCGGCAGGCCCAGCTCGGTTTCCAGGGCCTGGATGCTGCGGCTGAGCGCGGGCTGCGACAGGTTGACCGCTTCTGCCGCGCGCGAGAACGTGCCGTGTTCGACCACGGCGAGCAGGTGCTTGAGTTTCTGGAAATCCATAATTCCAACGCATGAAATGTATAAAATAAATGCATTGGAATTATAAATTGGCTCTCCGTATCATGAACCCGCGACGGCGTCCGCAGAGGCGCCGCGCGGCGCGCAGGGCCGGCACGGCCCGGCGTCACTGTTCATGGAGACAAGATTCAAATGAAGCAGCAATTCCTGTCGGCCGCCATCCTGGCGGCCTGTGCGCACGCGGGCGTCCACGCCGCGCCGGCGCCGCAATCGTCGACCCCCGATTCCGCCACCGCCGCCTCCGCCTCGCGGCCCGCCGCCAGCGGCCAGGTCACCATCCGTCGTGACGAATACGGCATGCCCCATGTCTATGCCGCCACGGTCCACGGCATCTTCTACGGCTACGGCTACGCCGTGGCCCAGGACCGGCTGTTCCAGATGGAAATGGCCCGCCGCGCCACGCAGGGCAAGACGGCGGAAGTGCTGGGGCCGTCGATGGTGACGTTCGACAAGTCCATACGCGGCAACTTCTCGCCCGAGCGCATCCAGCGCCAGCTGGCCGCGATGTCGCCGGAAGATCGCCAGATCCTGGACGGCTACGCCGCCGGCATGAATGCCTGGATCGCGCGCGTGCGCGCCGAGCCCGGCCGCCTGATGCCCAAGGAATTCAACGACCTGGAATTCCAGCCGTCGGACTGGACCGCCTATGACGTGGCGATGGTGTACGTGGGCACCATGGCCAACCGCTTTTCCGATGCCAACAGCGAGATCGACAATCTGGCGCTGCTGACCGCGCTGAAGGACCGGCACGGCGAGGCGCGGGCCATGCAGATCTTCAACCAGCTGCGCTGGATGACGGACAGCCGCGCGCCGGTCACCGTGCCGGAGGAAGAGGGCAGCTACCGGCCGGGCGTCGCCGCGTCATCGGGCGCCGCTGCCCCGGGCGCGTCGGCCTTGTCCTATGCGCTGCCGCGCTACGACGGCACGCCGCCCATGCTGGATCGCGTGCCGCGCGATCCGCGGACGCGCGGCGTGCTGGACGGCCCGCCGGATGCGCTGCGCGAGCGGCTGCTGGCGCAGTTCGCCGAGTCCGGCCAGCCGGGTATCGCGGGCTGGCCCACCACCAGCAATATCTGGCTCGTCGGGCGCGACCACGCCCGGGACGCGCGCGCCATCCTGTTGAACGGGCCCCAGTTCGGCTGGTGGAACCCCGCCTATACCTACGGCATCGGCCTGCACGGCGCGGGCTTCGACGTGGTGGGCAATACGCCCTTCGCTTATCCGAGCATCCTGTTCGGCCACAACGCGCACGTGGCCTGGGGGTCGACGGCGGGTTTCGGCGACGATGTCGACATCTACGCCGAGAAGCTGGACCCCGCCGACCGCACGCGCTATTTCCACGACGGCCAGTGGAAACGCATGGAGAAACGCAGCGAACTCATCCTGGTCAAGGGCGGCGAGCCGGTGCTGATGGATGTGTACCGCAGCGTGCACGGCCTGATCGTCAAGTTCGACGAGTCGCAGCACGTCGCCTACGCCAAGGCGCGCGCCTGGGAAGGCCATGAGATGCAGTCGCTGCTGGCCTGGGTGCGCAAGACGCAGTCGGCCAACTGGGATCAATGGAAGACCCAGGCGGCGCGCCACGCGCTGACCATCAACTGGTACTACGCCGACGATCGCGGCAATATCGGCTACGCGCACACCGGCTTCTATCCCAAGCGCAAGCCCGGCCACGATCCGCGCCTGCCGGTGCCGGGCACCGGCGAGATGGATTGGGACGGCATGCTGCCGTTCTCCACCAATCCGCAGGTGTATAACCCGCGCCAGGGCTTCATCGCCAACTGGAACAACCAGCCCATGCGCGGCTATCCGTCCACCGACCTGTTCGCCATCGTCTGGGGCCAGGCCGACCGCTACGCCGAGATCGAGACGCGCCTGAAGGCCATGACCGCGCAGGGCGGCCGGATCAGCCCGCAACAGATGTGGGACCTGATCCGCACGACCAGCTATGCCGACGTCAACCGCCGCCACTTCCTGCCCTTCCTGCAGCGCGCGGTGGCGGGGCTGCCGGCCGGCGACGAGCGCGCGCGGCTGGTGGCCGGGCTGGCGGCCTGGGACGGCATGAACACCGCCGAGCGCACGCCGGGCTACTACGACAACGCGGGGCCGGCGGTGATGGATGCCTGGCTGCGCGCCATGCTCAAGCGCACGCTGGCCGACGAGATGCCGGCCGAGTTCTTCAAGTGGTATAGCGCCACCGGCTATCCCACCACGGCCGCCCCGTCCACGGGCTCGATCAACCTGACCGTGGGCGTGAAGGCCCTGTTCAACGCGCTGGCCGGGCCGGACGCCGGCGTGCCGCAAGGCTACGACTTCTTCAACGGGCAGCGGCCCGAGGCGGTCACGCTGGCGGCGCTGGACGATGCGCTGGCCGCGCTCAAGCAGGCCTACGGGCCCGACCAGGCCGCCTGGAAAGTGCCCGCCGGCCCCATGGTCTTCGCGCCCAAGAACTTCCTGGGCGTGCCCCAGGCCGATGCGAAGGCCACGCTGACCTATCCGGTCGCGCAGAACCGGGGCACCGAGAACAACATGACCGTGTTCGACGGCAGGACGGTGCGCGCGGTGGACGTGGTCGCGCCGGGCCAGAGCGGCTTCGTGGCGCCGGACGGAGCGCTGTCGCCGCACGCCCGCGACCAGCTCGACCTGTACACGGGCTTCGGCAGCAAGCGGGTGTGGTTCACGGACGCCGAGGTCCGTGAGCACGCTAGGTCGACAGAGACGCTGCGCTACTGAGCGTCTGTCCGCCCTGGCGCCGGGCCAGCCGCGCGTACAGCCCCTGCCGGCGCAGCAGCTGTTCGTGCGTGCCGGCCTCGGCCAGCGCGCCCTGGTCCAGTACCAGGATCAGGTCCGCGTCGCGGATGGTGGACAGCCGGTGCGCGATCACCAGCGTGGTGCGATGGCGCATCAGCGCGTCCAGCGCGCCGCGCACCTGCATCTCGGACAGCGTGTCCAGGTGCGAGGTGGCCTCGTCCAGGATCAGCACCGGCGCGTTCTTCAGGAACGCCCGCGCGATCGAGATGCGCTGGCGCTGGCCGCCCGACAGCTGCATGCCGCGTTCGCCGACGCGGGTGCGCAGGCCGTCCGGCAATGCCTTGACGAAGTCCGCCAGCGCGGCCTGTTCCAGCGCCCGCTGGAGTTCCTCGCGGCTGGCCTCGGGGCGGGCCAGCAGGATGTTGCCCTCCAGCGTGTCGTTGAACAGGTAGGTGTCCTGCGTGACCAGCGCGACCCGCTCGCGCAGGCTGTCCAGCTTCAGGCCGCGCAGGTCGGCGCCGTCCAGCCGTACCGCGCCCGACTGCGGATCCCAGAAGCGCAGCAGCAGGCTGGCCACGGTGCTCTTGCCCGCGCCCGATGCGCCCACGACGGCCACCGTGGCGCCGGCGGGCACGGTGAAGCTCAGGTCCTTGAGCGTGTTGTCGCGCTTGCCGGGATAGGCGAAGCTGACGTGCTCGAAGGCCAGCGACAGGCCCTGCGTCGACACGGGGGCGTCCGCCGGGCCATCGTTCACCGGCACCGGTTCGTGGCTGACCACGTGCAGCCGGCGCGTGGCGGCGATGGTGTCGGCCAGCTGGCGGCTGACCTGCGAGATCTCCGATACCGGCAGGAAGGTGGCCAGCGCGATCAGCACCAGCAGCGGCAGCATGCCGGCCGACAGCGTGCCGGCGGCAACCTGCAGGCCGCCGGTGACGGCCACGGCCAGCCCGCCCAGGCCGGCGGCCAGTTCGAAGTTGGCGTTCTGCCGCGACAGGTCGCGCTGCATGGACAGCCGGCGTTCGCGATAACGGTCGGCGGCGCGCAGGAATTCGTCGCGGCGGCGGCCGGTGGCCTGGAAGGCGGTCAGGTCGGCCAGGCCCTGGATGGTGTCGGCGGTGTGGGCGCTCATCTCGCCCAGCGCCTGGCGGGCGCGGTCGCCCAATGCGTCGATGCGGCGGCGGCCGCGCACCGGCGACAGCAAGGCATAGGCCAGGAAGGGCAGCAGCGCCAGCGCCACCGGCCAGCTGTAGAACGCCAGGAAGCCCAGCACCGACAGCGGCACCGCCAGCGAGACGATGGCAGGGGCGATGGTGTGCGCGTAGAAGTACTCGACCATCTCGATGTCCTGCGTGGCCAGCGCCACCAGATCGCCGGAGCGGCGTTGCAGCAGGTAGGCGGGCGCCAGCCGTTCGAGCTTGTCGTAGAGTTTGACGCGCATGTCCGCCAGCAGCCGGTACGCCATCGCATGCGCCAGCCAGGATTCGAGCCAGTGGAACAACGCGGCCAGCGGCGCGGCGGCGAGCAGGGCGATGATCAGCGCCTGGATCTCGCGGCCGTCGCGGATGGCGGCCACGGTCAGCGCGCTCAGCACGCCCACGCCGATGAAGGCGGCCACGCGCGCCACGCCCAGCAGGATGGTGGCGACCAGCGTGCCGCGCCAGGGCCGCACCACCGACAGCAGCGTGCCCAGCGTGTCGCGCCAGCCCACCTGGGCGGCGTCCGCGTCCAGCGGGCGCGCGTCGGGCGCTTGCGGCTTGTCGAGGTCCGGCTCGTCCTGGCCATCCAGACGCTGACCGTGCGTGATGCCGGCGGACGCAGGCGTCGAAGCCGCTGGCGCTGATGCCGCGACGGCGGGGGAATGCGCGGCGCCTGCGTGGCTGGCCAAGGCGCTGGCGTCCGCCATGTCGGCCTGCGCATCGGCAGGCCGCGCCAGCGTCGCCGCCTGCTCGCGCATCAGCCGGTGATACAGGCCGCCCTGGCGCATCAGCTCGGCATGGCTGCCGGACTCGACCACGCGGCCCTGGTCCAGCACCAGGCAGCGGTCGGCGCCGATGACGCTGGCCAGGCGGTGCGCCAGGATCAGCGTGCTGCGGCCTTCCATCAGCCGGTCCAGCGCCTGCTGGATCAGCGCTTCGTTCTCGGCGTCGACCGAGGACAGCGCCTCGTCCAGGATCAGGATGGGCGCGTCGCGCAGCAGCGCGCGGGCGATCGCCACGCGCTGGCGCTGCCCGCCGGACAGTTGCAGCCCGCGTTCGCCGATGCGGGTGGCGTAGCCTTCGGGCAGCGCCATGATGAAGTCGTCGATGTTGGCGGCGCTGGCGGCCGCGCGCAGCTGCTCGCGGCTGGCGTCGGGCCGGCCCAGGCGCAGGTTGTCCTCGATGGTGCCGTGGAACAGCATGATGTCCTGGCTCACCAGCGCGATCTGCGACAGCAGCGTGTCGGCGTCGAGCTGGTTCAGGTCATGTCCGCCCACGCGCACCGTGCCGGACTGCGGCACGCACTCGCGCAGCAGCAGGCGCACGATGGTGGACTTGCCGGCGCCGCTGGGGCCGACCACGCCGACCCGTTCGCCGGCCGCGATGCGAAAGCTCAGGCCCTGATGCGCGGGCCGCTCGGGCGTGTAGGCGTAGGCAACGTTGTCGAATTCGATGGTGGGCGCGAGCGCGGCGGGCGCGGCCCGTTCAGTGGACAGCGGCGGGGTCAGCGGCCGCGCGTCCATCAGCATGTGGATGCTGGCGGCGGCCGACTGGCCCAGCATGCCCTGGTGCAGCACCGAGCGCAGGTCGCGCAGCGGACGGAAGATCTCGGTGCCGGCCATCAGCACGATCAGCAGCGCTTCCACGCTCATGTCGCCGGCGGTCACGCGCCAGGCGCCCAGCGTCAGCGCCAGCGCGGCGCCCAGGGCCACGCCCAGGTCGGTGATGCCGCGCGTCAGCAGGCTCACCGACAGTACCCAGAACGTGTTGTCCGACAGCTTGCGCGCGCGCTCGGCCAGGCGCTGGCCCCAGGCCTTGCCCTGGCCGTAGGACTTGAGCGTGGGCAGGCCCTGCATGGCGTCCAGGAAGTCCTCGCCGAAGTCGTTCAGCGAGCGGGTGCGCGCCAGGCTGGCGCGGCGGTCCAGCATGTGCACGGCCATGGGCCCGGCCAGCGCGAACAGCGCCGCCACCAGCAGCACCAGCGCCGTGGGCACGTCCCAGAAGGCGATCACGGCGAAGATGGCGAAGGGCGCGGCGGCGGCGATGGCCAGCTGTGGCAGGTATTGGCCGAAGAAGGTCTGCAACTGCTCCACGCCGTCCACCACGGTCAGCATCACGCCGCCGGTGCGCTGGCGCGCGAACCAGGCCGGCCCGAGCGCGACGATGCGGTCGTACAGCTGGCCGCGCAGCGACAGCTGGATGGCGGCCGAGGCGCGCTGCGCCTGCACCGTGCGCCAGTGATCGAGCTGCGAGCGCAGCAGCACCATGAGCGCCGCGCCGGCGGCCGGCCAGGCCCAGTCGTTCCAGGGCGCGCCGTCGAATACGCGCGCCAGCATCAGGCCCAGGAAGACATAGCGGGCAATGCCGGCCGCCAGCGCCAGCAGGCCCAGCAGGATGCCGCCCGCCATGCCGGCGCGCAGGCCGCGCGTCAGGCGCCAGAGTCTCGCGTCGAAATACATATCGATGTTCCTTCGTGTATGACCGGCCGGATCGCCCGCGCGATGCGCGCCAGGGTACGGCCCATGCGGCTCATGGTCCCCGATCGGGCGCGAATGCGAAAGCGATGGTTTTTCAATACACGGTTGAGATAAACTCAACCCATGCCCGATTTGCCCAACCATACCCCGCCGCTGGCCGCGCTGCGCGCCTTCGAGGCCGTCGCCCGGCTCGGCAGCCTGAGCCGCGCCGCGGTCGAGCTGAACGTCACCAAAAGCGCGGTCAGCCATCAGTTGCGAGCGCTGGAATCCGACCTGGGCGCGACGCTGCTGCACCGAGGCGGCACGCTGCGGCGGGCGCAGGTGACCGAGGCCGGCGCATCTTTGCTTATATCCGTACAGCAGGCTTTGACCCTACTGGAGACTGCCTGCCGCAATGTCCGCGTGGCCGTGCGCAGCAAGCGGCGCCATAGCCTGAACCTGTCGGCCAACCCGTCGCTGGCCGCGTTGTGGCTGGCGCCGCGCATCGGCCGCTTCATCGAGCTGCATCCGGACATCGATGTGCAGGTGTTCCTGCACGCCAGCCAGGATCCGGCCTGGAAGGCCCAGGACATCGACCTGGCCTTCCTGCACGTGCGCGAGCACGGCCCGCACCTGCCGCAGCCGGGCGACATCCGGCTGATGAGCGAAACGGTGGTGCCGGTGTGCAGCCCGGCGCTGGTGCCGCCTGGCGAGCGCGACGATCCGCGCGTCTTCGCGCGTCACCGCTGGCTGGAGGAAAAGCACGTCGACAGCCCCGAGACGTCCTGGGATACCTGGAGCGCGCGGCTGGGCCTGGATCCGGCGGACCGGCAGGAGCCGTTGGTCCTGAGCGGGCTGAGCACCGTGGTGGCCGCCGCCGCGGCGGGCGTGGGCATCGCGCTGGGCCGCGCGCCGCTGGTCGACGAGGAACTGGCCAGCGGCCGGCTGGTGCCCTTGATGCCGCGCCTGAAGCTGGCCGGCTCCTGGGGCTACGTGATGCGCATGCAGCCCAACCGGCCGATGGACGCGGCGCTGCCGGCGCTGGTGGAATTCCTGGCCGAGGAAGGGCGCAGTCCGGGGGCCTGGCAGAATCTGGCCCAGGCAGTGGGTTGATCAGTGGTTGGCTCCGCGCGCGGCTTGTACGCGCGTCGCGCCAGGAATCGAAGGAGAGAGTGGATGACGCGGTTGAAGCAGAGCCTGCCGGTCTTGGCGCTGGCCTTGTTTTGCGGTTCGCAGGCGCAGGCGGAAAGCGCCTTTCTGCAGGTTGTACAGGCCGTGGCGGGCAAGGACGAGGTCGGGCAAGGCGAGTATGTGGATGTGACCTTCACGCCGGGCAGTCTCAAGCCGCTGGCTGAATTCACGCGGACGCGGGTTGGCAAGCGGGTCGAGTTCCGCGTCGACGACCGGGTGTTGACCGTGGTGACGGTGCAGGGCGCCATCGAGACGTCCGGCCTGCGCATGTTCGGCGGGGGCCAGGGCTTCGGCGGCAAGTCGGCTGCCGATATCGAGCGCATCCTGGAACCCGGCACGTATGTCGAGGTCGCCGACGCCGGCAAGCCGGAGCAGGACCGTGTGCTCAACCTGGACGCCGGCCGGCCCGCCGATACCGCCGCGTCGGCCGAGGCGCCGGCGCGCAAGCGCACGACTCGCCCGCAACCCTGACCCGTTTCCACCGGTGGCGCGAGGCGCGGCCGGGACACTCCAGAGGCATGCCTTGACGTATCCATTGCGTGTTTTCCGACTGTCGGCGCTGTCGGCGCCGCTATATCTGGCGCTGACCCTGGGCGCGCCCGCGCAGGCTGTTGCAGGACAGGCCGCCGCCGGCCAAGCCGTTTCCGCGCCCGCCTGTGGCGATTTCCTGGACAAGCAGGGCGACAAGCCTGGCTACATCGAGTACCTGGGCTGCCATGAGGAATACGAAGGGCAGGGCAAGCCGCTGGTGGCGCGCTACCGGCTGGACGGCGCATACGCGGCCCAGGCCGAGGACTTCCTGCGCCGGCGCTACGGCATCGCGCAGCTGCGTTTCGTGTGCTGCGGCTGGGAATCGACGCCGCATTCCTGGGTGGACGACGGCCATGCCTGGAACCTGGTGTTCGCGTCGGACGAAACGCTGTTGTCGGCGCGCGCGCAATGGGCGCGCATTCCCACTTTCCATATCCGCGTCGAGCAGTACACGGAAGATCCTTGAGGCCGCCGCCGTGACGGCATCGCGCCGGCCACACAAAAACTAACGGGCGCCGGCTTGTGG